>CAZNNJ010000251.1:0-7493 GCA_964574305.1 uncultured Rhodospirillales bacterium
CAGGCATTCGTCCGACTTGATGATGTCGTAATATTCCTGGACCCAATGACCCGCCTGCTCCGGCTCGACGAAGGCGAAAGCGAGCGCGCCCAGGCCCATGCGGGCGGCGCGATGGATCGATTCGCGGCGCGAGCAGGCCAGCCACATCGGCGGATGCGGCTTCTGCACCGGCTTGGGCACGATGTTGCGGGTCGGCATCTCGAAGAACTCGCCCTTGAAGCCGGGATAGGGCTTCATCGCCAGCATGTTGGCCGCCTGCTCCGCACCCTCGCGCCACAGCGCCGTCTTCTTGTCCGGGTCCTGCATGAACCCTTCCATCTCCAGCGCGCTGGCGGATTCGCCGGTGCCCCATTCGACGCGGCCCTTGGACACCAGATCCAGGGCGGCGATGCGCTCGGCGGCGCGGGCCGGGTGATTGTAGTTGGGCGACATCAGCATGACGCCGTGGCCGAGGCGGATGTTCTTGGTGCGCTGCGAGCAGGCGGCGAGGAAGACCTCGGGCGCGGAGGAGTGGGAATATTCCTCCAGGAAGTGGTGCTCGACCTCCCAGACGAAATCGATGCCCAGCTTGTCGGCCAGTTCCACCTGGTCCAGCGCCTCGTGATAGACGCGCATTTCCGAGCCTTCTTCCCAGGGCGTCGGCACCTGATGCTCGTAGAACAGCCCGAATTTCATGATGGTCCCTTCCCACACGACAAAAAGCGGCGCTTCGGCGTCATGGCCCGCATCAATAGACCAGCGGAAAGCCTTGGGTAAGTGAGAACAATCGACCACCATCTTTGCAGATATTGCAAAGATGGTACGGAAAGGGACCCAGAATCGTCGTTAAATTGTTACATATTTCGCGTTGCAATGCGCCGATTCTCCAGGCGATAAGCGGTCATGCCCAAGCGATTGAAAGCAAGCAAGAATATACGAAAAGAGGGAGCCGAGGCCGCGCATGCCGGACAGGCGCGCAGCTCGAATCCGTATCCCAGCTCGGACACGCCGAAACGCAACGAATGGTTCGACGGCTATGACACCGCCCTGATGGCGGCCAAGACCCCCAAGGCGGCGAAGGTGATCACGCATCTCGTCAAGTAGATTTCTGGACGATAAGAATTTAGCCACAGATTACACAGATTTTCGTAGATTGGATTTCAGCGTTGCCGCATTCGGCGACCTAGATCGCCCAGCTATGAAATCATGATCTGTGTTCATCTGTGTAATCTGTGGCTAAAAACTCTGATGGGTTTCGCCTTCGGCTCTACCCATCCTACCTCATCACTTCCCCGTCCATTTATTCAGCCACCCGATCACAGCGCCATACCACTGGACCGAGTTCTGTGGCTTCAGCACCCAGTGGTTTTCCAGCGGGAAATAGAGCAGCTCGCTCGGCACGCCCTTGCGCTGGAGCGCGGTGAAGGTGGCCAGCCCCTGATCGTCGGGGATGCGGTAGTCCTTGCCGCCATGGATCACCAGTTCCGGCATGCTCCAACTGGCGACATGATCGACCGGATTGAAGCGTTCGAAACCCTGCGGGTTCTCCCAAGGCAGGCCGCCATTCTCCCATTGGCGGAACCACCGCTCCCCCGTCGCATAGGCCATCATGCGGTTGTCGAACAACCCGTCATGATCGACCAGGCACTTGAACGGCTCCTTCCAGTTGCCGGCGATCCAGTTGACCATGAAGCCGCCATAGGAGCCGCCAAGCGCGCAGGCCCGGCCGCCGTCGAGGAACTTGTATTTCGACAGGGCATAGGCCCAGCCCTTCTGCAAGTCTTCCAGCGGCCGATCGCCCCAATGCTGCGAGATCGAATCGGTGAAGGCCTGGCCGTAGCCGGGCGTGCCGTGGAAATCGATCATCACCACCCCATAGCCGGCGCCGGCCAGCACCTCGGCGTTCCAGCGGTAATGGAACAGGTCGGCGAGCGAGGCCTGGGGCCCGCCGTGGATCACCAGCGCGACCGGGTAGGTCTTGCCCTCCTGATAGCCGTACGGCTTCACGACATAGCCATGCACCGCCTCGTTGTTCCAGCCGGGGAAGGAGAACTGCTCGTACTTGCTGAACCCTACACCGGCGAGCTGCTGCGCATCATGGTGGGTGAGCAGGGTCGGCGTGCCGCCCGAAAGGCCGATGCTGTAGAGCTGGTCCGGCGAGGCCAGCGAATTCTGGGCATAGACGATCGCCTTCGCCCCGGCATCGGCCGCGGCGACATGGCCCTCGCCGGTCAGCGGCTTGACCGCGCCCGACGAGACCTCGATCGCGAACAGGCGGACCTGGCCCATATCGTCGGCGGTGGCGTAGAGGGTCTTGCCGTCGGCCGACCATTGCAGGCTCTCGGGCGAGCGGTCCCAGGTGCCGGCGATCTCCCGCGTTTCGCCGGACTTGAGGTCGCGGACCTCGATCCAATAGCGGTCGGCCTCGAAGCCCGGGCGCTTCATCGCGCGGTAGGCAAGCTTGGACCCGTCGGGCGAGAAGACCGGGCCGGCATCCCAGGCCGGGTTATTGGCAGTCAGATTCTCCGGCGCCTTGGAGCCGTCGAGCGGCACGCGCCAGAGATCGAAATTGGTGCTCCAGGGCTCGGTCCGGCCGGCCAGGCGGGCGGAGAAGACGACAGCCGAGCCATCCGGCGAGATGCCGAAATCCTCGTTGCCGCCGAACGGCTTGGACGGGCTGTCGCCGTCGAAGCCCTTCATCAGCGGCACAGGCTCGCCAGCCGCCTTGCCGGTGGCGTCGAGCGCGACGGCCCACAGCGCGTTGCGCGTGCCGTCCGCCCATTCGTCCCAATGGCGGACGAACAATTTCTCATACAGCACCCCGGTCGCCTTCGATGCCGCCTTGGCGTCGAGCTTCGACTTGGTGCAGGCCATCGTATCGCAATCCGGGAAGACTGCGGCCGAGACCACGATATGCTTGCCGTCCGGCGCGACACGGAAGGAACCGACATCGAGCGGCAGGCTGGTCACCTGCGCCGCCTGGGCGCCCGCTGGATCGGTGCGCCAGACCTGGTTGCCGCCGGAACGGGACGAGGCGAAATAGACCCACTTGCTGTCCGGCGACCAGTAGGGATCGGTCGCCCCACCGTCCGACGCCGCCAGCCGGTGCGGCTGGTCCCCGGCCTTGGTGAGGTCGATCAGCCACAGCGCATGGGTGCTCTTGTTGGCATCGAAATCGACCGTGCGCAGGTCGTAGACGACATAGCGCCCGTCGGGCGACAGCTTCGGGTTCGACACCCGGTCGAGCGTCGCCAGGTCCTTCGCGGTGAAGGGGCGGTCGGCATGGGCGGCAGCGGTAAGCGAAAAGGCGGCGAAGGCGCCCGCGAAAATCGGACGAAGTTTCATTGCAATCTCCTGGCGCCTGAGGGGCACCATCATCTTTTTCGCCATCATTGCGACGGCAGGTGCTGGAGATTTACGCGCTAAACCGGACCCGTCCAAGGCTGGCGAAATAGGCGAGGCCGGAGAGGGCGGCGATCCAGAAGCTGCTCGGCCAGTCGGTCTGGTAGGCAAGCGCGATGCCGGCCCAGGTCTCGGTCAGGCCCAAAGCCACGGTCAGGATGATGCCGTGGCTGAGCCGGGTGGTCAGCCGCTGAGCCGCGGCGGCGGGGCCGACCATCAGCGTGAAGACCAGCAGCACGCCGACGATCTGCGCCGCCTCGGCCACCGCCACGGCGACGATCGCCATGAACAGCAGCGACACGGTGCGGAGCGACACGCCCTTTGCCTCGGCCAGATCGGGCTGGAGCGTAGCGAACAGCAAAGGCCGCGCCATCAGCGCCAGCGCCGCGAGACACACCGCACCCAGGACGCCCAAGGTGAGCACCGTGCCGCGATCGACGCTGAACACGTTGCCGAACAGCAGGCTGGTCGCCTGGGCGGCGAAGGCGGTGTAGAAATGGAGGAACAGCAGGCCGAGGCCCAGCGACAGCGACAGCACCATGCCGATGGCGACGTCGCGCCCACTGACCCGTTCCCCCAGCACGCCCATCGCCAAACCGGCCGCCAGGGTCAGCGCGATCAGCCCCCAGAAAGGCGCCACGCCGATCAGCACCGCCCCGGTCGCGCCGGCGAAGCCGACATGCGACAGAGCGTGGCCGGCGAAGGTCTGGCCGCGCATCACCAGGAAGAAACCGACGATTCCGGCCACTACCGCGACGATGCCCCCCGCCGCCAGCGCGTCGATGACGAAGCCGTAGCTAAGCATGATGCCGATGCCCCTCGTGCCCATGCCCATGGTCGTGGTCATGCACATGCTCGCCGCGCTCGATCTCGTACCGGTCGGACATCACGAAGATGCGGCCATTGTGCCTTATGACCTCGATCGCGAAGCCATAGAGGCGCGACAGCACCGGCCCGGTGATCACTTCGTCGACCGCGCCAAGCGCCGCCTGGCCGTTGCCCCGGTTAAGCACTTGTCCGACGCGGCAACGGGCCCCCGGGCCGTTGCCCAAAAAGGGAACCCGGTCGGGGGTGCCGGGCACGGGGTTGAGCTCATGGGCGCGGAAAAGCACGGCGATGCCCAGCTCCTGCTGCACGCGGCGAACCAGGTCGATCACCGCATGCTGGCGGTGCGGGTCGAGGCTGATCAGGGGCTCGTCGAGCAGCAGCAATTTGGGCTTGCCGAGCAGCGCCTGGGCCAGCAGCAGCCGCTGGCGCTCGCCGCCCGAGGTCTCGACCAGCGGCCGGTCGGCAAGCTCGGTCGCGCCGACCAGCGCCAGCGCGCGCGCGGCGTCGCGATAATCCTTCCTGGCCGGCCACAGCCGGCCCCAGCGATGGCCGTCGGCGGCGCTGACCACGAAATCGCGGCCAGAGAGGCGGAAGTCGCCGATCGGCGATCTGAGCTGAGGCATGTAACCGACCGCCGGGTTGCCGCGCTGGACCGGTTCGCCCAGCACCCGGATGGTCCCAGCCGCGACCGGGCCGGCCCCCAGCAGGGCGCGGTGCGGGGTCGCCTGGCGGGCGCCGTCCGGGCCCAGCATGCCGTTGGACTCGCCGTCGGGGATGTCGAACGTCACGTCGGAGAGAATGCGCCGGCCGCCGATCGCCAGGGTCACGCCGTCGAGCGATATGGCGGTCATTTGCCGGCCCCCGACAGGGCCTTATCCAGCGCGTCGAGCTGGGCCATCATCCAGTCCTGGTAATGCATGCCGGCCGGTTCGGTCTCGCTGATGCCGACCACTGGGATGCCCGCCTGCTCGGCGATCCGCCGCATGCGCTGCGACATGGTTCCGGTGGTCTGGGTATTATAGAGCAGCGCCTTCACCTTGCGCGCCTTGAGATCGTCCTCGAAGGCGGCGACGTCGCTGGCGCTGGGCTCGGTATCGTTCATCACCGCACGCTGGAAGGCTTCGTTGCGCATGTCGAGGCCGATCTGGCGGGCCATATAGTCGAACACCGGCTCGGTCGCGGTGACCGGCGTGCCGGCATATTTCGCATGCAGCGACGCAACCCGGCCGATCAGCGCCTGCATCGAACGGTCGAATGCGCTGTTGCGCCCGTCATAATCGGTCCCGCCCGGGTCGGCGGCGGCGAAGGCGGCGGTCATCGCGTCGGCGACGGCCATGATCAGGTTCGGGTCGTACCAGAGATGCGGATTGCCGTCCGATGGCTGCTTCAGGAGCTTTTCGGCGACGATGGCCTCGCGCGGCCCCTGCCCCGGCACCGACAGCAGCCTGGCCATCCAGGGATCGTAGCCGGCGCCGTTATAGATCGCGAAGCGGGCGCCGGCGACCGCACGGGCAGCCGAGGCGCCGGCCTCGAACAGATGCGGGTCCTGGGCCGGGTTGGAGAGGATGCTGACCACCGTTACCCGATCGCCGCCCATCTGCTGGGCGATGTCGCCATAGACGCTCTCAGCCGCGACGACGCTCAGCGGCGCGGCGCGGGCCACGCTGAACAAGGAAAACAGAAGCAGGACGATGCCCAGCCCGAGGGCCCGGATCGGCGCGATGGAATCGGCCACGTCTCGAAACTCAGGTAAAGCGGCCGGGAATCCCTCACCCACCAGCCCGCCGTAAGCCGGTGGTATATTGTCCGCATGCTAGCGAAGCGCAAGTGGACGCGCAACGCAGCGAAACGGGAATATGGTAATGCTTGGACAAGTGGAGAACCGGGGAGGAATGGATGATCAGGCGGATGTCAGCCGCAATTCTTGCGATGATCTCGATTGCTTCAGGAGCCGAAGCAGACCCGACGAAACCAGCCCCTGCCTGCCCGAAAGAGGACGGCAGGGTCGAAGGCCCTTATGTTCCGACCAAGGAGGCCGCGGCTAAGATTTATCTGGTTGTCGGGCAGGCGATGTTTCCGAAGCTGTTTCCCCAGCTTCGCAAGAAATATCCGATTGTGCGCGTGGAAGACGAAGGCGACAAATGGTCGGTGGGCCAGTCGAGCCCGCCGCCGAAAAAGTGGCAGTACATCGACAAACAGGGCAACCAGGTCATCATCGTCAGCGCCGGCGGCGGAATGTTGGGCATGTCGATCGACAAATGCACCGGCGCGATCGGCGAGATGTCTTTCGCCAGATAGGAGAATCGCACATGGACTTGCAAGGCCTGATCGACCAGCACGACATCACCATCGGCCTTGGCCGTTTCGCCCGCATCCTGGACGGGCGGGAATGGGATGCCGTCAGCGACGTGTTCGCGGGCGACGTGACCTTCAATTACGGCGACGGGCAGGAGCAGAAGGGCATCGCGGCGATGACCTCGCAATTCTCCCGCTTCCTCGACGCTTGCGGACCGTCGCAGCATCTGCTGGGCAGCATCCAGGTGACGGTCGAGGGCGACAGGGGCCTCTCCCGCGCCTATGTCCAGGCCCGCCACCAGGGCAAAGGCGACAAGGCGCATCTCTGTCTGGATTCGAACGGCGAATATATCGACCAGTGGGAGCGCCGGCCGGAGGGCTGGCGGATCGTCCGCCGCGACGTCCGCTGGTTCATGAACCAGGGCGACTTTTCGGTGCTGGGCGCGACGCCCTAAATTTTGCCGGCGGCAACTTCCGCCAGCCGCCGCTTCAACGCGCCCCGTCCGGCAAGCAGGATCAGGATGGCGACCGCCATTGCGATCGTGCCGACCAGCGCGATCGACCAGCCCACCGCGCTGTCGCGATGGAAGAGATGGTCGGTGCAGGCGGCGATCCCGGTCGGGCCGATGCCAAGCCCGATCATGTTGGTGAAGAATAGATAGGTGGCCGAGACCTGGCCGCGCATATTGGGCGGCGTCACCGTCTGCAGGGTCGCGATATTCACCCCCGCCCAGGTCAGCGAGAAAAAGCCCTGCAGCGCGACCAGGGTCAGCGACAGCCAGGGCACCGGCATGGCCGCGCCAAGCGACATGGTCGCCACCATGCCGATCGCATAGGGGATGCCCGTCACCCACAGGGCGTCGCGCCGGCCCTGCTGCACCAGCCGGTCGCCGATCCATCCGGCGGTGACGCTGCCGGCCACGCCCAGCAGCAGGATCGAGCTACCCAGGAACATCCCGGCCTCGGACGCCGAGAAGCCATGGACCCGC
>CAZNNJ010000252.1:0-7477 GCA_964574305.1 uncultured Rhodospirillales bacterium
AGATGCCGGCGCACATCGGCGACCGGAACCTTCCGCACCGTCGGCGTCGGCATTCCGCCGGTCAGGTACCAGCGCCATTGCGCCAGGCCGGTCAGGTTGTCGACCGGGTCGAGCCAGTTCGGGACGCCGGGATCGGTGGCGGAGAGAACCAGGCGTGCCTTGCCGTCCGCGTCGATCCGCGTCTGGTGCCCGTTCAGCGAGCTGTGGTGGTAGGCATAGTCCGACGTTTGCCACCACAGGTCGGCCAACTGGATGCTCCAATAGCGGGCGTCGGGAATGTCGGTCTCGATGATCAGCGCCTCGTCGGGCCGGATGTCGTAGAGCATCTGGAGGTAGCTGGCGCGCGGGTTGCCGCCGACATCGTCCGAGCTGTTCATCGGCGTGACATAGAAGGCGTTGAAACCGACGGACGCCGCGATCCTGTCGTTATAGTCGAGGAAGAACTTGACCGCCTTCGTGGTCATCGCGCCGATGGCGGCGAGGCGGCGGTTCATCTCTTCCTCGCCATGGGCGACCGGCGCGCCGGCGGCGTCCAGCGCCTCGATATGAAGCTCCAGGCCGCTTTCCCGGTTCCAGTCGTAATAGGCGTCGCGGACGATGACGGTGATGTTGCGCGCGGTCGGGTCGAGTTCGATCCAGTTCCCGTCCTGCCGGGTCGGTGAGGCAATGATCTCGAACCTTCCGTCGGGCCCGATGGCGAAATCGTCGAAATCCCAGTTGCCCAGCCGGCGCTGGTCGGCGTCGCCCCAGAAGCCGCGCTGGGCCTGCATCTCGGCCCAGCGCGTGTCGCCGCGCCGGCCGGTGATGCGATAGGTCCGGGCGCCGTCCAGGAAGGTCCAGTGATAGAAGAAATCGGGCGCCGGCGCGCCGAAGCCGAGCTCGAGCGGCAGGAAGATCGAATGGGTGTAGAAGTTCGGATAGGCCTGCCGGGGCGCGGTATAGATGTTGAAGCCGAAGGTCTGCAGCATCTGGATGTAATAGAGCCCCTGCGCCCGGTCGGTGGGCGTGCGCGCCCAGGCCGAACCCATCACCAGGGCCCGGGCCTCGTCGACCGCCGTCAGGTAATTTTGCCAGGTTTCCTGTGACGCGGCGGGGACATTGGTCGATACTTGAGCAAAGCCCATCGGATTCCCCCTAACGCCAATGCATCCCAAGATCGTCATGCCCGGACTTGATCCGGGCATCCACGGGGCGCCATCGGCACGAAAGCCCAAAGGTCAGCGCTGGCGGAACCGCGTGGATGCCCGGGTCAAGCCCGGGCATGACGAGTTGGAGTGGGTTGTGGTGCACAGACGACCGTTTCGCTGAACCGACCGGCACTCACCGCTCCAGCTGCACGCCGAAGGCGCGCATATAGTCGCCCATCACCCGGTCGATGGCGGCATAGTCCAGGCCGTAATCGTCCAGCCGGTAGCTGTGCCGGGGCCCTTTCGCATGGCCCTCCTGGTCCTGCCGCATCCAGAGCCGGATCGCTCTCTCCCGGACGTCATCGAACGGAACGCCGAAGAAAGCGTAGGCGTGCCGCAGAACCGCGATCGGGTCGGCCTGGACGTCCAGGTAATGGGCATCGAAGAACCGGCCGCTATACTGTGGCTGGTCCCTGAACCGGGCGACGTTGGCAAGGCCGCCGGCCTGAAGCTCCAGCATGCCGAAATCGCCCGGCGGCACCAGGTCGGAGAAGGTCTTGCGCCAGACCGCCAGGTTGTTCGACAGCGACGGGATGATCTTGGCCGGATCGCGGTGGCATTGGATCAGGCAGGCATCCGGATAGACGGCGAACAGGTCCCTGAGCCATGCCATATGGGCCGGCGTCTTCAGCACCCAGCGATCCCGCCGCCGCCGATGCTGCAAATGCTGCAGCACCTGCCGGTGCTCCTGATAGACCTGCCGGAAATCGATGCTGTAGAGCAGCTTGCGATAGTTGGGCACATGCCACCAGGCCATGTAGTTGACGCTGAGCAGCGACGTTTCCCAGATGAAATTGCATTCCTCCGGCCGGCGCGCGTCGAACGGATGGATCGATTGCAGCTCGGCATTCATGAAGCCGGCGAATTCCATCGCCGCCTCCGCCTGCCCAATGCGCGGATCGGTCTCGAAGCCGGCCTCGTCGGGGGGCGGCGACGGGAACATGATCTCCCATGTCGCCGGCGAACGGTTGGCCGGGTCGGCCGACAGAAGATTGTGGAAGAAGGTGGTGCCGGACCGGGGCAGGCCGATCACGATGATGGGCCGTTCAATCCGTTCTTCTGCGATGCCGGGAAAGCGCTTGCGATCCTCGACCAGCCTGAGCCGCGTGCACAGCGTGTCGAACAGGCGCCGTTCGGCCCGCCGCGAGCCCTCAGCATGCAGTTGCGCCTCGCCGTTGAGGTCGTCGATCAGCACCGCGAACGGATGGCGGAACAAGTCGCCGCCCCAGTCGGTGAGGCCGGTCGCCGCTTCCGCCGACCGCAGCAGCGCAGCCGCGGACGGCAGCTGGGCGACGGTCACGTCAGGCGCTCGAGCGATGCCCGGTCGAACGGCGCCAGCGGCTCGCCCGTCCGCACCTTCCGCGCCCAGGCCGGATCGTTGAGGATCGACCGGCCGACGCCGACCAGATCGACCTCGCCGGCATCCAGCCGCGCCACCAGCCGTTCGAGGTTGAGCGTGGTCTGCCCGCCCGCCTTCACCGTGTCGTACATGCCCTTGTCGAGCCCGACCCCGCCGACCGTCATCGCCAGTCTGCCGGTCAGCTTCCTGGCCCAGCCGGCAAGGTTGAGCGGCAAGTCCTCGAAGGCGGGCGTATCGAAATAGCGCGTCGAGGCGTCGAAGATATCGACCCCGGCATCGGCGATCGGTCCCAGCATCTCCCCCAGCTGCTGGGGCGTGTCGGCCAGCCTGGCCTTGAAATCCTGCTGCTTCCATTGCGAGAAACGGTAGAGGATCGGCGTGTCCGGGCCGACCGCCGCGCGGACCGCGCCCACCAGCTCGACAACGAAGCGGGTCCGTTCGACATGGTCGCCGCCCCAGCGGTCGGTCCGCAGATTGGTTTCGCCCCACAGGAACGTATCGGGCAGATAGCCGTGGGCGCCGTGGATGGCGACGCCGTCGAAACCGACCGCCATCGCGTTCGCGGCCGAGCGCGCATAGCCCGCGATCACATCCGCGATCTCGCCTTCGGTCATCGGTTCGGTGGGTTCGCAGAGCCTGGCGATGAGGCCGTCATCGAGCGCGGTCATGCCGCGCGGCCCCCAGATGCCCGACGGGCGGCAGGACGGCGCCGCCGCATTGCGGCCGACCCCGGGCTCCTTCATCACGCCCTGGTGCCAGAGCTGCGGAAAGATCTTGCCGCCTGCCGCATGGACGGCGTCGGTCACGCGGCGCCAGCCGGCCAGCGCCTGTTCCCCGTACAGCACCGGGATGCGGTCCTTGTCGACGGCGGCGGGATGGTCGATGCCGACACCCTCGGTGACGATCAGCCCGGCCTCGCCCTCGGCGCGGCGTCCGTAATAGGCGGCGACGTCTTCGCCAGGCACGCCGCCGGGTGAGAATTCGCGCGTCATCGGCGCCATGACGATCCGGTTCGCCAGCGTCAGCCCGCCGACGGTCAGCGGCCGGAACAGCGGTGCGAGGCTCGCTCGGGTTGCTTCAGTCATCACGAGACGCGCCCTCCGGCACCGGTCTGAACAGGGGCAAGGCCAGCGCCGCCGACGGGCGCTCGAAGCTGACCTTGAGCTTCATCCCGATCCTGACCTCGTCGGGCTCCAGCCCGATCACGTTGGAGAACATCGTCCAGCCCTCTTCCATATCGATCGCGGCGAAGATGAAGGGGGCCGTGAATGACGGCGACGGCGGGCGGTGGACGATGGAGAAGCTATAGAGCGTCCCCAGGCCGCTGCTCTCGACCCAGCGCCATTCGGTCGAGAAGCAATGCGGGCAGGCGACTTCCGGCCGAAAGAAGGTCTTCTCGCAGGCCGAGCAGCGCTGGACGATGAGCCGGCCATCGCGCACCGCCTCCCAGAAGGGACGGGTGAGCTCGCTCGGCTTGACCTCATAGTCGGCCACGGGCGCTTCGAGCGGCATCGTCTCAGCTTCCCCTCAGCGCGCCGCCGGGATAGTTCCCGCCGCCGAAGCCGGCATCGAGCGCCCGGTAGTCGATGAAGCCGACCGGGGTGCGCGGCAGCGCCTCGACGAATTCGACGGATTTCGGCTTCTTGTAGGAGGCCATGCGAGCCCGGCAATGCTCGATCAGCTCGGCTGCATCGACCGAGCTTCCGGGCTTCAACTGGATGATCGCCTTCACGGTCTGGACGAATTGCGGGTCGGGAACGCCGATGATCGCCGCGTCCGCCACTGCCGGGTGTTGTTTCAAACAGCCCTCGACCTCGGCCGGATAGATGTTCTCGACGCCGGATTTGATCATCTGGGTCTTGGGGCCGATGAAGCTGACCGAGCCGTCGGCCTCGCGCCGCCCAAGGTCGTTGGTGTGATGCCATCCGCCGCGCTGGCGCTCGGCATTGATTTCGGGCCGGTTCCAATAGCCACTCATCACGGTCGGACCGCGCAGCAGGATTTCGCCGACCTCGCCGTCGGGCAGGTCCTCGTCGCCGGGGCCGGCGATGCGGAGCTGGGCGACCGGCGACACGCGGCCGTGCGTGCCCAGCCCGGTGCCGAACTCATAGAATGTCCAGGCGATCAGCCCGTCGACTTCGCTCTGCCCATAGCCATAGGGGCCGTTGCGCAGGTCGCGCTCGTTGATCGTCACCATCGCGTCCCATTCCGGGAAGAAGGGCGGCGACGTCAGGCATTTCAGGTCATAGCGCCCGTCCCGGTTGGCCAGCACGATATCCTGGCATTGCTTGCCGACCAGGAAGGCGAAAGTGCAGCGATGATCGTGGATGGTGCGGGCCAGCGCCTCGCCGTCCGAGCGCCGGATGAAGACGTTGGTGCCACCGATATGGAAGGTGGCGAAGGTCGTCATCAAGGTGCCGACATGGAACAGCGGGCCGGAATTGAGGAACACCGTCTTGTGGGTGATATCCTGCACCCGCTGCACCACCAGGTCCTGCAACAGGATCGCGGTCTGGCTGATCAGGGCGCCGTTCGGGCGGCCCTGGAAGGCGGCAGTGTAGACAATCAGCACCGGATCGGACGGATCGACCGGCCGATCCGCTGCGACCGGCGCGGCACCGGAAATCAGGGCTTCGTAGCCGCCGTCACCGTCATGCTGAAACCAAGTGGCATCCCGCCAGGCGGCAAGCGATTTCGCATCCAGCACGGCCTCCCCGATTTCCTCCTGCTGCCAGAAGACGACCTTCGGCTGCAGGTCGTCGATCACGAAGGCAAGCTCGGACGCGCTTTGCCGCCAGTTGACCGGGCAGAACATGGCCCCCAGCCAGGCGGCGGCGAGCACGCCTTCCAGCACCCGGTGCGAATTCTGGCCGAGCCAGAGCACCCGGTCGCCCGGCCCGACGCCCGCGGCCTCAAGCCCGCCGGCCAGCCGCAGGACGCGGTCGCGCAGCGTGCGATAGTCATGGCGGTCCTGGCCGCAGGCAACCGCCAGATGCGTCGGGCGCGAGCGCGCCAGTTCATCCAGCACGGCCGGCAGCGAAAAGGCGTTCAAGGGACTCTGCATGCGATCGACATCTCCCAACGGATCGATTTCGATATTAGACCGTACTGGACCCAAACAAACGCGCCGGGAAGAGACATCGGTATTCTGATGAGTTGGGCCGCCGGCCGCGTCCGCGCGGGAAACGGATTGACGTGACGCCCAAGCTGCCGTCCGGTGAAGGCAGCTTGTGAGGATGGATGCTGAAGACGAAAACCAGGATGCCGGAGCCGCGATTCCACGATCCGATCGAGGGCATGGCGCGGCACGAGCTCGAAGCACTGCAGCAGCGGCGGCTGCTGGAGCAGGTCGCCTATGTCCATGAGCGCTCGCCGCTGGTGCGCGACATCTGGGCCAAGTCCGGCGTCGCCGCGTCCGACATACGGTCAGCCGCCGATTTCAAGCGGCTCTCCCCCTTCATCGCCAAGGACACTATGCGCCACCATCGCGACAGCCGGGGTGACGGGTTCGGCGGGGTCCTGTGCGTCGACCCGGCCGAGCTGACCTTGATCGGCACCAGCTCGGGCACGACCGGCGATCCGACCATCTTCGGCGAGCGCTGGACCGATCCCGGCGACTGGATCTGGACGCCCCGGGAAATGTGGGAGCTGGGCCTGCGCCCCGGCGATTACGTCGCCGATATCGATTCCGTCCTGCGCAGCGTCGGCCATCTGTGTTTCCGCGACGCCGGCGCGATTCCGATCTTCTTCAATCATGACGCCAGCGACCTGCCGCGCTTCGTCGAATGGTCGCTGAAATACCGGCCGACCTTCATGTTCCTGCTGAGCTCGGTGCTGATCTATGGGCTGGCGCGGCTGGAGGCGGAACGCGGCATCGACATGCGCGACGTGTTCTCCAGCTATCGCTGCCTCGCCTATGGCGGCGAGCCGATGGGCAAGCAGGCGCGCGAGCTGATGGAGCGCTGGCAGGCGCCGGTCTATCAGTTCAGCAGCCTGGGCGATTGCGGCACCGGCTGGGAATGCAGGGCGCGCGATGGATTCCACGCCTGGGAAGACCTGGTGCTGTTCGAGGTGGTGGACCCGCAGACCGGCCTGCCGACCCCTGATGGGGAGCGCGGCGAGATGGTGATCACCTCGCTCGTCGACCGCACCGACCCGCTGATCCGCTTCCGCTCCGGCGACCTGGTGCGCTGGACCGCGGCGCCGTGCGCCTGCGGCCGCACCCATGCACGCTATTGGCCGCTGGGCCGGGTCACCGACGAGACGATCGTCGCCGGCAAAAGCGTGATGCCGCGCGATATCTGGAGCGCGATCGAGGAGACGCCGGAAACCGCGGCCGGCATGTTCCAGATCATCCGCGCCGAACGCGAGACCGACCGGCTGAGGCTGCGCGTCGGCTATGACGGCGCGCCGGACCTGGCGGCCCTCGCCGATACGGTGGCGCGGGCGGTCGAAGGCGCCACCGGCGTGCGGCCCGAAATCCAGCTGGTGCCGACCAGCGAGATCGTGAAGCTGGGGCCGCCGCACAAGATTCCACGCACGGCGAAGAGCTGAGGACGACAGGTCATGGTTCATTACGGCCTTTATGGCGGCCTTCCGCACAATGCCGGCGCCGAGGACATCGGCGCCCTGGGCGGCTATCTGCGGGGCTTGCGCAAAAGCCCGGTCGCCGGCGCCTCGGACCTGTGGGGCGTCGGCCAGGCAGAGTTCCCGTCGCATATCGCCCCCCTGCCCGTCAGCTGGGACGAGATCGACCGCGACACCGAGTGGGCGGAGCGCATGGCCGAACTGATCGGGCTCAGGGCCGACCAGTTCGTGCTCTATACGCTGAATCATTCCCAGTCGGCGCAGATGTGGCCCTGGCTGCATGTCGCCTTCCGGCGCAAGGCGCGGTTCGCCACCGTGATGCCGATCGCCTGGGATGCCGGCC
>CAZNNJ010000253.1:0-7460 GCA_964574305.1 uncultured Rhodospirillales bacterium
CCACGATGCTGGCACACGGCCGACATGGCGGCGATCTCGCCGGCGCGCGTACGGGTGATGACGAGCGGCTCGCCGACATGCTTGGCGGTGAAATAATCACCCGGCTCCTTCAGCCAGGACTCCAGGCCGACGCACAGCCATTCCTTGAAGAAGAGAGTCTCCTTCTCGAACTCGAAGAATTCCTGGTCGACATAGCAGGCAGGCGGCAGCGATTCCGCAGTGTCGAACGGCAGGATCGAGCTCGACAAGCTCTCGAAGAAACTGTCAGTCATAACTGAACGAGACATGCAGACGATCCCAAGTTACGGGCCCAAGTTACGAAACGGGCGAGCTAACGACCGCATATTGCTTGGAAACTAGTCACTCAACCGGCGTCCGTCTTGGCTGTGCGCGAACTACCACTTGAACGCTTCACGCATACTGACAGGGTGCACTGCAGGACGAACAAGATACAATGCGCCTTTGGGCAAGATGCTGTCAGGCCGCACCCTTATTGTGCAGGTGCGAAATACCGCCCCTCAACCGACATGGGACCGCTGATGTCGCTCTGCCACAATGACGCCAATGCCCGCGAAAAGGTAACGCCCTCCGCCCTGCACAAACTGCGTGCCACGCCGAAAACCGTTCATTGGGGCTATTTCGACCCGTCGATCGCCCCGGCGCTGAGCGTCAAGAGCGGCGACCTGATCCAGGCCGAGGCGGTTACCCACCATGCCGGCGACGATCCCGACCTGATGTTCGATGCCGGGGTCGAGGCGATCTTCCGCGAGATTCCGCCCGAGGACCGCAATCCCGGCGTCCATATCATGACCGGGCCGATCTACGTCGAGGGCGCCAAGCCCGGCGACATCCTCGAAGTGCGCTATCTTAGCATGACGCCGCGCAACCGCTATGGCTCCAACCTCGCCGCCAACTGGGGGTATCTCTATAAGGAGTTCGGCGAGAAGGAGCGGGTGACGATCTACCGGATCGACCAGACCGGCAACACGGCCAGCGCGCTTTACGCCTATGACTTCCCAGGCAAGTACCTCACCCCCGGCACTGTCACGCGCTGCCCCGAATGCGACCGGCAGAAGGCGCTGGAGGGCGTGCGCATCCCGGTGCGGCCGCATCTGGGGACCGCCGGCGTGGCGCCCGACGTCAAGGGCCGGGTCTCGACCATTCCGCCGGGCGCGCATGGCGGCAATATCGACAATTGGCGTATCGGCGCCGGCGCGACGATGTATTACCCGGTCCAGGTCGACGGCGCGCTGTTCTCGATCGGCGACCCGCATATCTCCCAGGGCGACGGCGAGCTGTCGGGCACGGCGATCGAATCCTCGCTCGACGTCATCTTTCAGGTGATCCTGCGCCGCGACTTCACCTTCCCGTCGCCGCTGCTGGAGACGCCGGATTGCTGGATCGTCCATGGCTTCAACGAGGACCTGAACGTCGCCATGCGCGATGCCTCGCTCGACATGCTGACCCTGCTCAACGAGCATCAGGGCCTGTCGAAGAACGACGCCTATTCGCTGATGAGCATCGCCGCCGATTTCGCGGTCACCCAGGTGGTCGACGGACGGCAGGGCATCCATGTGCGCATCCCGCGCACGATCTTCCCGCCGGAGGATTAGAACTCGCGCGTAGGGTGGGCTGAGCAGAGCGAAGCCCACCAGCCACGCAAAGCGCGGCATTCGGCGCGGTTGGATGCACCGAGTGGTGGGCTTCGCTGCGCTCAGCCCACCCTACAAAGTCACGCCCAGGCGGCCGTCACCGCCGCGGTATCTGTCAGCAAGGCGCAGTTCTTGGCGAGGCCATTCAGCGCGCCGTAATGCAGCGCCTCCTCATAGGCCGCGCAGGCGTCGGTAACGACGAAGACGCTGTAATTGTGATGGAAGGCATCGCGCACCGTGCTGTCGACGCAGCATTCGGTAGTGAAGCCGACCACGACCAGCGTGTCGATGCCACGGGCCTTCAGCTGTGCGTCGAGGTCGGTGCCAGAGAAACTGGAATAGAGCGTCTTGGCGATTTCGATGTCCCCGGGCTCGGGCCTGATCCGGTAATAGTCGGCCCCCGGCGTACCGGCGCGGCAGATCGCCAGCGCCTCGGGCGGACGGCCCTTGCGCTGGTGCAGCTTCTTCAGCGCGTCGCTGTCGGTATCGGCGCTGGTGACGACACGGACGAAGACCTCCGCCACGCCTGCGGCGCGGCCCTTGGCGATCAGCGTTTCGATCTTGTCGAGTTGCGGCTCGAAGACGCTCATGTCGATGCCCCAGGTGGCGCCCGCGCCGGTGGGGGAGATGAAATCTTCCTGCACGTCGATGATCACCAGCGCCGTCTTGGCCGGCACGATCATCGCCGGCAGCGCAGCCGGGTCGACCAGCGGTTCGAGGCTTGCCTCGTCAAACGGCATGGGCCAAGTCCTCGCGTTCGGGGAAGCGGGCGCGCAGCTGCGGCAGGATCTCGCGCGCGAAGACCTGCATGCCGGCGAGATATTCCGGGAAGATCAGCATGATGCCGTCAAGGTCGCATTTCTCGATCAGCTCGATCAACCGGTTGGCAACGGTCTGCGCCGAGCCGACGATCCGGGCCGACATGAAGCTGGAGCGGGCGTTCTGAACGAACGAATTCTCCTTGCCGATCTCGGCGTCCAGGAAACCGTAGGCCCGCATCATGCCCTTGCAGGCCTCCATGTCGAAGCCGGCGCGGTAATAATCCGCCTCAGCCTGTGCCTCCGCGTCGGTCTTGCCGATCACCAGGTTCATCATCGTGTAGGTCCTGATCGTCCGGCCGGATTCCCGGGCCATCGCCTTCATGTTGCGGCTGATGCCCGCCAGCTCGTTATCGTCGCGCCCGCCGCAGAACATCGCGTCGACCTGGTCGGCGGTGAAGCGCATGCCGCGCGTCGAGGTGCCGGCGCAGACCAGGAAGGGCTGCTTCGCCGGCTTCGGGTCGGACTGGCAGTCGTCCATGGTGAAGTACTTGCCCTTGTAGGTGACCGATTCCTCGGCCCACAGCCGCTTGATGATCGTGATCCACTCATCGGCGAGGTCATAGCGCTCGTCATGCCCGACCGTGTTCAGCCAAGCGTGCATCTGCTCGAACTCGCCCTTATAGGCACCGGTCACGATATTGAGGCCGGCGCGGCCGTGGCTGATCAGGTCCAGGGTCGCGATCATCTTCGCGGTCACGGCAGGATTCTGGAGCAGCGTATGCACGGTGGTTAGCACCTTGACCCGCTTGGTCACCGCCGCCAGCGCCGCCATCAGCATCTGGGAATCGACCGAATAGCGCCACTGCTGGGTCTCGCCGCCATAGCCGCGCCACTTGGCCATCGACATGATGAAGTCGAGGCCGATCTCCTCGGCCAGCAGCCCGATCTTGTGGTTATAGTCCCAGGACGCTTCCTTGATCGGCGAGTTGGTCGACAGGATCCAGCCGCCATTGGCGATCGGCAGAAACACGCCGAGATCCTTGCCGCCGCGGTCCGAGGGAAGGCCGAATTCCGGCGGCCGGATCGACCCCTTCCCCACGATTTCCGTCATTATTGCAAACTCCGACAGGTCCAATACCAATCGGCCCGACCTTATCCGGTCCGGGTCCGGTCCGCTTGCGCGAACGCGCTCCGATAATTGACCGAACCGATCCCCGCCGACGCGGACGAGGGGAACCCGACACGCAATTTATCGTGCGCCGCGACACAAGAACATCGCCGGCCGAAGCGGCATGGTTGCCGGCGCATGCTGCTTCCGGAAACGTGATGACCGTCCTTTCCAGCGTCAATATCTTCGCGCGCGACCTCGACGGGCTGGTCGCGTTCTATGCCGGCCTGTTCGGGCTTAGTGAAAACCTGGACCAGCGCGGGCCGATCTATCGTTCGCTCGACGGCGGCGGAACGGCTATCGGTTTCCATGCACCCGAGGCTTACGACCTTCTGGCGCTCGGGGATTACAGCGCGCCAACCGGCGTCAGGTCGCTGCTGACGTTCGAGGTCGCCGATCACGCCGCCGTCGCACGGCTGACCGCCCAGGCCGCGGCGGCGGGCGCCACGCTGATCAAGGCGCCGTACGACACGTTCTACGGCTCCAGGCAGTCCGTGCTGTTCGACCCGGAGGGGAACGTCTTCCGCATCAACGCCTTTCAGCGGTTCGAGACCTGATGATCATCTACGAGCCGCCAGGCGCCGCCCGGAACATCCCGATCGTGGATTTCGCCGGCGCGTTTTCGTCCGACCCGGCGGCGCGCAGGGCGGTGGCCTGGGAAATCCACATGGCCGGGCGAGAGACAGGGTTCTTCTACCTGACCGGCCACGGCGTGGCGGCCGAGACGATGGCCCGGCAGCTCGAATTCTCCCGTCTGTTCTTCGAGCAGAGCCTGGAGAAGAAGCTGGAAATCCGCATCAGCAACTCCCCCTGCCTGCGCGGTTACGACCCCATGGGACGCCAGGCGCTGGACGAGGATTCCCCGCCCGACCTCAAGGAAAGCTTCATGCTGGGCCGCGACCTCGGCCCCGACCACCCGCTGGTCCGGCGCGGCATCCCGTTCGAGGGGCCGAACCAATGGCCGGACGGGCTGCCCGGGTTTCGCGAGCAGATGGAGCGCTACACCGCCGAGATGGTCCGGCTAGGGCAACGGCTGGGCGCAATGCTGTCACTGTCCCTGGACCTGCCGGAGGATCATCTGGCGGACGGGCTGGACGAGCCCAACTGCGCCGTCCGTCTGCTGCGCTATCCGCCGCATCCGGCCGACGCCAGGTTCAACCAGCTTGGCGCCGGCGCCCACACCGATTGGGGCCTGCTGACCATCCTGCTGCAGGACGACAGCGGCGGTCTGGAGGTGCAGGGTGCAGATGGCGGCTGGATCCGGGCCGACCCGATTCCCGGCACCTTCGTCATCAATATGGGCGACATGGTCCCGCGCATGACCAACGGGCTCTATCGCTCCAACTATCATCGGGTGCTGAACACTCTGCGCGGGGCCGACCGCTATTCGGTCGCCACCTTCTTCAACCCGCCCTTCGACTATGTCCTCACCTGCGCGCCGACCTGCGCCGAACTGAGCAAAGAGGTGCCGCCGCCCTGCACTTTCGGCGAGCATGTCCAGGACATGATGCGCCGGACTCAGGCGGCCCCGACCTAAGCCGATGAACGAGCCGATCGACAAACGGGTCCTGATCCTGGGTGCGGCCGGCAAGATCGGGCGCGCCGTGCGCGAGGGGCTGCGCGGCCGCTACCCGCTGGTGCGGTTGGCCGATATCGTCCCGCAGGCGCCCGCCGCATCCGGCGAGGACTGCGTTGACGCCGAGCTGACCGACATGGTCGCGCTGGCGAAGGCGATGGATGGGATCGACTGCGTGGTGCATCTCGCGGGCGTTTCGGTTGAGCCGGACGAGCGGCAATGGAAGCAGGTGCTGCCTGCCAACATCGTCGGCACCTACAACGTGTTCGAAGCCGCCCGCCAGGCCGGGGTGAAGCGCGTGGTCTATGCCTCCTCGCATCACGCCATCGGCTTCTATCGCCGGGAGGAGACCATCCCGGCCGGCGTCGCGCCGCGCCCCGACAGTTTCTACGGTGTCTCCAAGGTTTTCGGCGAGGCGATCGGCCGGCTCTATGCCGACAAATTCGCGCTCAGCACCGTGTGCCTCCGGATCGGCGCCTATCGCCCGGCGCCGACCGAACCGCGCCACCTGTCGGTGTGGATCAGCCCGCGCGACATGGTGGAGCTGATCCGCTGCTCGATCGAGGCCCCGGCGATCCATTACTGCATCGCCTATGGCGTCTCGGCCAACGACCGGTCCTTCTGGGACAATCGCGAGGCCACCGTGCTGGGCTATGCGCCGCGCGACAACGCGGAGGATTTCGCCGCGCAGATCCTGGCGGCCGCGCCCGCGGAAGACCCGGCCGCCGCGCCCTTCCACGGCGGATGGTACTGCGCCATGGATTTCGCGGGAAACCTTTCGGCCATCGACTGATGGCCTTCGGAGTGGCCTCAGCCTGTCGCCGGGTAGCCGAAATGATAGGCCGAGACTGCCTTCCCCCAGATGGTGCCACTGAAGGCATGGCGCCCCGGCTCGCCCGTCCCGGCGCCGGCGGCGACCATCAGCGGCAGCAGATGCTCCTCGCGCGGATGGCAGATGCGGGAGCCGGGGGCGGCTTCCCAGCGCGCCAGCACGGTCTCGCGATTTTCGACCGGCCCGTCGCACAGCGTCTCGGTCAGCCAGTTGTCGAACGCCTCGGCCGGGGCGCGAGCGCGCGGGTCGCCCAGCGCCGGCAGGTTATGGAAGCTGAGGCCGCTGCCGATGATCAGCACATTCTCGGCCCTGAGCGGGGCGAGCGCCTTGCCGATGGCGATATGCAGCGCCGGGTCGAGGCTCTTGTGCAGCGACAGCTGCAGGATCGGGATATCGGCTTCGGGGAAGGCGACCTTCATCGGGATGAAGATGCCGTGATCGTAACCCCGGTCCAGCTCCTCGTCGCTGTCGAACCCCGCCTCGGCCAGAAGCCCGCGCACGCGTTTCGCCAAGTCCGGCGCGCCGGGGGCCGGATAGGTCAGCCGGTAGGTGTGGGGCGGGAAGCCGTAATAGTCGAACAGCAGGTCAGGATGCGGCGCAGCCAGCACCGTGGGCTTCTGCATCTCCCAATGGCCGGAAATGACCAGCAGCGCGTCCGGCCGCTGCGGCAGCAGCGACGGCAGGCTGCGCAGGTAATTGCCCATCGCCACCCAGCGGCTGGGCTCGTCCGGCGGCGGGTCCATGAAGAAGCAGGGGCCGCCGCCATGCGGCAGATAGATCGTCGGTTGCATCGTCACGGTCTGTCGATCTCGAATTTCGTCGGCTGGCAGTTATGCGCGGCGGTACGGCTTGCGTCTTGATCCGCGCCGCACGGGGCCTTGCGCATTCACTCGGATTTGGCGGTGCTGAGCGTTTCCAGCAAGTCCCCCCGGACCTGGCGCGCCCTGGCCAGCATGAAGCCCTGGTCCGAGCCGCAGACGAAGACGGTGATGCCGAGTGCGAGCAGCGCCGGTATCTCGGCCGTGTTGCCGATGAAGATGCCGACGGTGCGGCCATGCCGGCGTCCCGCCTCCGCGATCACGGTGACGGCGGCGGTCACAGTCGCGTCGCGCGGGCTGTCGGCGCCGAGCGACAGAGCCAGGTCGGCGGGACCGATGAACAGGCAGTCGACCTGATCGATCGCGGCGATCGCATGCAGTTGGGCCAGGGCGGCCGCATCCTCGATCTGGCACCAGACACCGGTTTCCGCGTCCGCCTTCAGCCGATAGGCGAGCGGATCGATGGTGCCGTAACCGCCGGCGCGGGTGGAGGGGGAGAAGCCGCGCTGGCCGCCGGTATATTTCGCCGCCAGGAGGCACCGCTGCGCCGCCTCGGGCGAGGCGACGTGGGGCACCAGCACGCCGGCGGCGCCAAGATCGAGCGCCTGGCCGATCGGCGCCGGCGCCAGTTCCGGCACGCGCACCAGGCACGG
>CAZNNJ010000254.1:0-7452 GCA_964574305.1 uncultured Rhodospirillales bacterium
TGCCCATCACCCCGGCCGAGACCGCCGACTGGATTTCCTTGACCATCTGCTCGATATCGTAGGTCGCGACCGCGGTCTGGTCGGCCAGGCGGCGGATCTCGGTGGCCACGACGGCGAAGCCGCGCCCGTACTCGCCGGCCTTTTCCGCCTCGATCGCCGCGTTGAGCGACAGCAGATTGGTCTGGTCGGCGACCTTGGTGATGGTGGTCACCACCTGGTTGATATTGCCCGCCTTTTCGTTGAGCACCGTAAGCTTCGCATTGACCGCGCCGGCCGCCTCCATGACATGGTGCATGGTGTCTTCCATATGGGTCAGGCCGGCCTGGCCGTTGCCCGCGAGGACGGCCGACTGATCGGCAAAGGCGGAAACCTCGTCCAGGGTTTTGACCAGCTCCTTCGAGGTGGCGGTAATCTCCTTCGAGGTCGCGCCGATTTCGGTGGTGGTCGCGGCGATCTCGCTGGCGGTCGCCTGCTGCTCCTTGGCCGTCGCCGCGATCTCATTGATCGAGGCATTGACCTGGATGCCGGATTTCTGCACCTGGCCGATCAGTCCGGTCAGGTCGTCGACCATGCGGTCGAAGCCGTCGCCCAGCGTTCCGAATTCGTCCCGCCGCTCCAGAGCCACGCGCCGGGATAGATTGCCGCTGCGCATCACCTCGACGACCGAGACGAGCTGCGCGAGGGGGCCGGTGATTGCCCGCATCAGGAAGTAGCCGCAGACAAAGGCAAGAATCAGGGCCGCGGCGGCGCTGACGACGATCCCGATCCTGACCGCGTCGACCGGCGCCTGGATGCGCGCAACCGATTTCTCGACCTCGGTCTCATTCCAGTCGACCAGATGCCGGGCAGCCGCCTCGGCCTTGGCGAATTCGGGCGCCAGCTGGCCGCGCAGCGCGGCCGCGGCGGCATCCTTGCCCTTGGGATCGGCGCTGAGCCTCAGCACCTCCTGCTGGGCACGCGTGTATGTGGTACGCAGATCCTTGAGCGCATCGAAGTTCCGCTGATCCTCCTGATTGCCAAAGATGGCGGCGGCATAGCCGTTCATCTCCGTGTCCAGGCGCGCCGAATTGGCCTTGAGCTCGGCCTCCAGCGCATCCGCCGCGGCCTTGTCGGCTTGCAGGACATGCGCCTCGGTCAAACCGTAATTCTGGTCCCAGGCCGCCAGTATCTCGGCGCTGTGCTTGTACCCTTGAAAAGTGTCGCCCTGGATACCCAGCGCCTCCCTATCGACGATCTCAAGACCGCCGTAGGCGACGACGCCCATAACCACCATGAGGACCAGTATGACCGCGAAGCTGCCGAGAATTCTCCCTCGAATAGTCCAGTTCTTCATTCGAACCTTCCTCATTTTTTCCCAGCCGCGATTATTCGCGATCGTACAGTGAATCTAACCGTATTTCGCCCTGCGCGCCATCGGCGAAATCGTGCGTCCGCCCATCAGGCGGCGACAGGAATCGCGCTCTGACATTGCGGGCCGGCGGCCGCTGAAATACAGTCGGCCTTCAGTGCTAAACGAATGAAATTCGTACAGAATACTGTAATCAGTCAACGAGGGGGGGGCAGGGTTGCATCTCGTATCGGACAGTGGCGGCTTTATCGGCAGCCACCTGGTCGATCGTCTGATCGGTGCCGGCCAGCAAGCCGCTCGGCGCCTTCCCGACCAATGACGGCGTGCTGACCGCGCGCAATCCCGATCTCTAATCCCCACCGCCAAAATCTGGAGTTCCTGCATGGCCGACACGACCGAATACACGCCGCCCAAGGTTTGGACCTGGAACAAGGCCAGCGGCGGCCGGTTCGCCAACATCAACCGCCCGATTGCCGGCCCGACTCACGACAAGGAGCTTCCGGTCGGCAAGCATCCGTTCCAGCTCTATTCGCTGGCGACGCCCAACGGCATCAAGGTGACGGTGATGCTGGAGGAGCTGCTGGCCGCCGGCCATGACGGCGCCGAATACGACGCCTGGCTGATCAATATCGGCGACGGCGACCAGTTCGGCAGCGGCTTCGTCGCGGTCAATCCGAACTCCAAGATTCCGGCATTGCTGGATCGCAGCGGCCCAACGCCGGTCCGCGTCTTCGAATCCGGCGCCATCCTGCTGCATCTCGCCCTGAAATTCGGCGCCTTCCTGCCCACCGACCATACGCGGGCCGAGTGCCTGTCCTGGCTGTTCTGGCAGATGGGCAGCGCGCCGTATCTCGGCGGCGGCTTCGGCCATTTCTATGCCTATGCCCCGACCAAGATCGAATATGCGATCGACCGCTTCGCGATGGAGACCAAGCGCCAGCTCGACGTGCTCGACCGGCGGCTGGGCGAGAGCGAGTATCTGGGCGGCGACGTCTATTCGATCGCCGACATGGCGGTGTGGCCCTGGTATGGCGGGCTGGCCAAGGGCAAGCTCTATAATGACGGGTCAGAGTTCCTGTCGGTCCAGGACTACAAAAACCTGCAGCGCTGGACCGACCAGATCGCCGAACGCCCTGCCGTGAAGCGCGGCCGCATGGTCAATGCCGCCTGGGGCGAGCCGTCCGAGCAGCTGCCCGAACGGCACGACGCCAGCGATTTCGACACGGTGGGCAAGCAATCAGCCGGCTGACGGCCGCAGCATCGCATCCAGCCCGCCGGCGACGAAACGCACCAGCGCCGCCGGGTCGTCACCGGGCTGGGCCAGCAGGAACAACAAGGCGCGGCTCGCCGCGGCGATGGCCGCGCTCGCCTGTTCGGGCGTCGCCTGCGGATAGGCGCGGGCGAGCAGTTCGGGAAACAACGTGCCGACTTCGCCGATCAGCCGCCGCACCATCCCGCCGTCCCGCCGCACGATCTGCGCCAGCACCATCAGATAGCCTGGCCCGCGCTCCGGATCGGCGGCCAGGAATTCGATATAGGGCGTGGCGATCGCGCCGATGATCGCCATGGCATCCGGCGGCTCGGCCCGCGCTGCCAGCTCCGCCGCCCGCGCGACCACCTTGCGGTTGATGCCGGCATGCTCGCGCGCGACCAGCGCCTCGAGCAGTTCGTCCTTGGACTCGAAGTGATATTGCAGTGTGCCGGCTGCCACGCCCGCCCGCCGCTGGATCGCGCGCAGCGACGCGGCCTCGATCCCTTCGGCCGCGAACAGCTCGCGCGCGGCGTCGAGCAATGCCGCCTTGGTCGCCTCCCCGTCCGCCAGACTGCCACGCGCCGCCATTTGTCCTCCCTGATTCGGCCCACCTTAGCCGCCCCGTGCCGTATCCGAAAGCCCATTTCATCACTTGATTAAATGGAAGAGGCGCCCTAGGCTCCAGCCCAACGATCAGGGAGGGAACGCCATGGACGACACGAGCCGGAGGGATTTCATCGGCGCCTTGGCGGCGATGCCGCTGCTGGCCGGGCTCGCCGCCTCGGCCCAGGCGGCAGAGCCGGCGGCGGCGATGGCTGGCGGCAACGATCCCGGCGCCGCGCAGGCGGCTTGGCGGGAGTTGATCGACCTGCTGCACGGCGCCGACATGTCGTTCATCGACCCGAAACGCGGGCAGTTCGACGAATTCGAGATGGCCTACGGCTATCGCAGCCTGATCCATATGCTGGTGTCGTCGGTCAATGTGTTCCTGGAGATGGACCCGGACCGGCCGGAATGGACCCAGCTCGACACCCGCCGTATCCCGCTGCTCGGCGGCAATCCCGACACGCGTTACGATTGGGCGGCGCTGCGCGGCGGACGCCGTTACAAAATCTCCGGCCAGCGGGCGGACGAGGCCTATCTCTCCTTCACCACCAATCGGGGCGATCCCGGCGCGTGGCTCAGGCAACGGCTGGACGACAATTTCAACCACCACAAGATCAGGTTCGATGCGCAGGGCCGGTTCGAGATCATCCTCTCGTCCGAGCGGGAGGGCGAGAACTGGCTGCGCCTCAGCCCCGACGGCTGCGCGGTCCAGGCGCGGACCTATGTGCTGAACCGCGCGCGCGACCGCCGTGCGACCTTCACCATCGAGCCATTGGACCCGACGCCCCCGCCGCCGCGCCTGACCCGGGACCAGACAGCCCAACGCCTGCGCTGGATGGCCGCGTTCATCAAAGAACAGATCGGCTTCGTCGTCCCGCGTCCGCCGGTCGAGCCGGCCAAGCAGAACGCCGTCACCCTGCAGCCCTACCGCTTCAAGCTGGGCGAGGAGGCGCACGATTACGCGACGCCGGACAATGTCTATGGCGAGGGACGGTTCGCGCTGAAGCCGGACGAGGCGCTGGTGGTCGAGGGCACAGTGGTGCCGTGCGATTATTGGGGCGTCCAGATCTGGAACCCGTTCCTGTCGTCACCCGACTATCGCTATCACAAGGTCTCGATCAACAAGTCCGAGGCGCGGATCGGCAAGGACGGCGGGTTCCGTGTCGCCATCGTGATGGGCGACGATCACGGGCTGAAGGACACCGACTGGATCAGCACCGCCGGGGAACGGCAGGGCACCTTCTATATCCGCTGGCTGGTATCGCAGGCGCCGCCGCCCGATATCTCGGCCAGGCTGGTGAAGATCGCCGAGCTGCGCTAGGCGGCAACTTCCGATGGCAGGCGGTGGGGGCTTGGTCTAAGTTCACCCCATGGAACTGCACCTCGCCTTCGAGCTGCGCTCGCCGCCGGGAACGGCGCCGCATCGGGAGCTCTATGCCGCGATGCTGGATATCTGCGGCTGGGCCGACGAGAACGGCTTCGCCTGCGCCAATTTCGGCGAGCATCACCTGTCGACCTCGGGCTACAACCCCTCGCCGCTGGTGACCTGCGCCGCAGTGGCGGGGCGCACGAAGCGGATCGCGATGCGGCCCAACGTGCTGCTGGCCCCGCTCTACGATCCGATCAGGCTGGCCGAGGATTCGGCGGTGCTGTCGCTGGTTTCGGGCGGGCGATTCCAGCTCGCCATCGGCTCAGGCTACCGCGCCAAGGAATATGCCGCCTTCGGCCGCGACCTCAGCAAGCGCTGGTCCTTGCTGATGGAGGCGGCCAGGGTATTGAAGCAGGCCTGGACCGGCGAGCCGGTCGAATATCGCGGCGCCGAGATCGCTGTCCGCCCGGTGCCCGATCCGGCGCCGAAGCTGCTGCTGGGTGGGGGCGAGGCCGTGGCGCGGCGGGCCGCCCATGTCGCCGACGGCTATTCGATCCCGCACGACACGACCCATTGGGAAGTCTACCGCCAGGAATGTCTCAAGCTGGGCAAGCCCGATCCGGGGCCGGCCCTGCCGCTGGGGCCCGTCTTCCTGTGGGTGGCCGAAGATGTCGAGGCGGCCTGGCAGATGCTGACGCCGCATATCCTCAGCCAGATCGAGGAATATGCCTCCTTCACCGTCGAGTTCTACGGCGAGCAGGCCGGTCCCTATAAGGGCGAGATCGATGCGGCGGCGATCCGGAGCAATCCGGCCTATCGGGTGATGACGCCGACCGAAGGTATCGCGCTGGGCCGCAAGCTGGGGCCCAGAGGTCTTCTGCTGTTCAACCCGCTGATGGGCGGGATCGCGCCCAAGGAAGCCTGGAAGATGCTGGAGTTGTTCCGGACCCAGGTGCAGCCGCACCTGCCCCAATGACGGCCGTCAGCAGGCTGCGAGCATCGAGACCGGTTCGGCCCGCCACCATGCCGGACGGCGATTGGAATGCGCCTCGCGGTCCAGCTTGCGCCAGACCTCGACCATTGCGTCGATCTCGGGGGACAGGTTGGTCATCGCCTGCGAACCGCCCCGCAGCATGGCGCCGACGGCGAAGCCGATCTCCTGCAGCACCTCCATGCCGCCGGCGGCGGTCAAGGGAACGTCGTTCTCAGCGGCGATCCGCTTGACGATCTGCTCGAACAGCAAACCTTGGTGCGGTTCCAGGGTACGCAGATGGAGTGTTGTCATCGTCTCCGCCCGAAAATGGCTAAACCAGACTCGGGATTATCTGCGCCAATCCCGTTAAAGCGCTGTTATTGGGATCAGCGCAGGACGGTGGTCAGCGCCGTCAGGATCGCGCATTCGACCGCCACCTCGGCAGCGCCCAACACATCCCCGGTATGCCCGCCGATCTGCGCGCGGGCGAGCTGGGTGAGCGCCAGCGAGACGGCCAGAGCCACGACGGCAGCGGCGAAGGCGCCGCCGGCCGGCAGCAGGAACGGCAAGGCAAGGCCGACCAGACCCAGCCCCAGCGCCGCGCTCCAATTGGGAACATGGCCCATCCCCGACGCCATGCCGTCGGTGCGCGCCGGCGGCAGGAACAGCAACGGCACGATCATCCCGGCCCGCCCGGTCATCGCGGCGGCGATAAGCGCAACCAGCACGGCATGCGGCCGTTCGAGCGACGCCAGCGCGCCGATCCGGATCAGCAGGGACAGGCCGAGCGCCACCGCCCCATACGACCCGATCCGGCTGTCGCGCATGATATCGAGCTTGCGCTCGCGCGTGCGCCCACCGCCGAACCCGTCGGCCGTGTCGGCCAGCCCATCCTCATGGAAGACGCCGGTGACGGCGAGCATCGCAGCAAAGGCCCAGGACGCCGCCAGCCATGCCGGCACGCCCAATCCGTGCAGCAGCCAATAGGCCAATGCACCGATCAGCCCGACAGCCAGGCCGACGACGGGAAAGGCCCAGACGCTGCGTGCCAGATCGTACGAGCCCGGGCCAAACCAGCCGACCGGCAGACGGGTCAGCAGCATGAAGGCGGTCAGCAGGTCCTGGACAGAGGGCAATCGCTAATCCCGGTTGTCGACCGCGGCCTCGGCAAAGGTCGCCATGCCGGTGTGGCAGGCCAGCGCCCCGCGCAGCAGCGGTACCGCCAGCGCGGCGGCCGACCCCTCGCCCAGCCGCATGCCGAGATCGAGCAGCGGTCTCAACCCCAGCACATCGGCCAGCGCCCGGTGCCCCTCCTCCGCCGATACATGCGCGAGGACCGCATGGTCCAGCGCCCCAGGCATGAGCCGCGCCAGCGGCGCGGCGGCGGCGGTGCAGATGAAGCCGTCGAGCAGCACCGGAATGCCACGATGGCGCGCGGCCAATGTGGCGCCCAGGATGGCCGCCAATTCCCGCCCGCCCAGCGCCATCGCGACGGAAAGCGGATCGGCGAGCAAACCGGCATGGCGCGCCAGCCCGGCATCGATCACCCGCCGCTTGCGCTTGAGGCCCTCATCGTCGATCCCGGTGCCGCGGCCGGCCCAACGCAGCCCCCCGCCGCCGAACAGGGCCGCGGCGACCGCGGCGGCGGCGGTCGTATTGCCGATGCCCATCTCGCCCAGGCAGACCAGATTGGCGTCCCGCGGCACGGCGTCGTAGCCGGTGGCGACGGCATCCAGGAACTCCGCCTCCGTCATCGCCGAGCCTTGCGTGAGATCGGCTGTCGGCCGATCCAGTGCCAGCGGCACCACGCGCAGCGACGCACCCGCGACCTTGGCAAGCTGGTTGATCGCCGCCCCGCCATGGGCGAAGTTCGCCACCATCTGCGCCGTCACGCTGGCCGGATA
>CAZNNJ010000255.1:0-7441 GCA_964574305.1 uncultured Rhodospirillales bacterium
GTCGCCATGGGTGGCAACTTGCTGCGCCGAAACGCCCATCCCTGATTTTCCAAACGGACTCTTAGGAGTTCCGAGTTGTTTAACTGCCGGTGCAGCACCCGGCGCCAGAGAACATCCGCTCGGTGTTTGTGCATCTGGGTAGGTTCCGGAACAGCCAGTGGGTGAGGACTCAAACAAGAGATCTGAGAACCAACGAAGATGGCAATAGTAGCCGACGACTTGACCATTACTTACAGCCGGGTATAGATCGCCCTCCCAGATATAGCCCCAAGAGTCCCAGCTTGCGCAGCCGGCTGAAGGGCTGGAATACACACCGCCTGGAGCGCCTCCCCAACCCGCTTGCGCGGAACCGGACGGAACCACAGCAAAGCAAGACATGAAAACGAGAAGGATTGCCAACAATCGCGTGATTCGCCAAAGACCGAACGCGCTCTCAACATTTCCGAGTTGCGGAGAGGCACGATTATCCGAATTCGCGGGAGAACCGCTCGCGGTCGCGAAAGAGGACACAACGCGCGGCAGGATAGCCTGTATGCCGGCTCGGGGGCGCGCCGCCCGATGCAAGGTTGGTAGAACCGCAAATTTCCCTGAATTCAGGGAAGAATAAACATTATTCGTCATTTGCGTGATCCCTCTTCGCCAATTTTGGTCAAGTCCGGGCCACTACGATTCATCCATCGCAGGCTTATCTTTTTGTATCGATACTCATTACTCAGAAAATTGCGACAAGATCAGCGACTTCGCGTTCATTGCCTTGAACGAAAAGATAGAGTACCGCTTGGTCTTCTGGCAGCTCATTTACGGAGCTTAACGCCGCCATTGTCCGCTTGGCGGGGAACTTCCCTCTAATATCCTCTTCAAACTCTATCGAGGATTCTTACACAACTATAGAAACTCAAAATTCCCATCTGCGCAAGAGGGATTCTACGATGTTCTGATGAACAATGAGAACCAAGCGGTACATGTAAGGGAGCGCCCTTGCGTGTCATCCAATTGAATTGGAGGACCGTCGCCGGAGGCCGATCAGAACCCCAGCGGGGCTCAGGTGGACCTGGGATGCGGAGCGTCCAGATCGTCGGCAAGCCAACAGCACTCAGCGGTCCGGCCTTATCTGGTCCTTCAAGTCCATCAGCTTCGCCCTGAGCCGCTCCAGCGCATCCTCGATATCGCTTGGCGAGGCTACGCGCGGGATCACCGCCCGGCCCTGTACAACGACATGCGAGTTAGATGAGGGTGCGCTCGCAGGATCAGGCGCGTAGCCGAAATCCAATTCGACTCCGTCCTTGGTATGCACCTCGAACCAGGTCGGCCCGTTACCGGTCGTTCCGTGAGAAATGATCCGGCTATAGCTATCCCGCTCGGTGTGGTACTCCGTGCCGTCGGCGCCATACGTGCCGGAAATAGCCATCAAACGCTGCCCATCCAGGCAGAATTTATCGGTCATAGTATAGGTAATTGTGCCGACAACCCCATCCTGGGCCAGAGTCGGCGCACAGCGCGTTATCGATGGCAGCCCGGTCAATGCCCAGCCAAGACCCATGTAGCCATCGCCCTGCTGGCTTGAATAGCTGAGGGCAAGATTGGGAGCCAAACCGCCACCGCCAGGCGGAACGGCGATCTGCATTGAGTAACTGCTCTCGCCGTTCGAACCCACATAATATTTTCCGGAAAGACCGAACTCATCTGCGTGAGCAACCGCCGAACTAAGGGCGAGAGCAGCAAGAACTATAGCCCGAGAACGTAACGGCTTAGTGCGGAAGAGGTTGACTGGAGATGATCGGCCGATGACCGACACCAGATTCCGGACATGCTGCGCAACCCGCATTCCATCCCTCCCCGATCGATATTTCTTAAGGGAAAGCTTACCTAATTGGTAAGGTTTCGCAAGAAGATTCTTTTCACTATTTAAATTTATTGTTGTATAATTGATCGACCCTTATGTTATCATAACAGAATCCGCTTTCGAGGCTTATCGCGAGAGAATCTTTTCGGCGGAACCCCTGACCTGGTCAGAAAGTGCTCGTCTTTATATCAAAATCTCTACCAAATTTTGGTATAGGGCGACGGCGCTATGGACGCAGGCACCAGCCGTCCAGTCGCGCAGGTCTCTGCCAATCCGGGTCATCTGCCACAGACCGGAGCTGCCCTTCACCCGAATATCCGTGTGATCGCCACCCCGATCAGAATACCGACGACGAGACCGCTGCCGGCGGCACCGAGTACCCACATCAACTGGGCGTCGGCGGCGCGCGCCGAAGCGAACGACGCGCACAGGACGCGCGTGATCTCGTCGAACCCTGAACGAGCCCGGTCGAGCTCTTCGCGATCGGCCTGGCGCGCGGTACGGCTGGCGGCGGCAATCTGCTCCGCCCAATTCTGCGCGGTCATGCGCAGCGCGGGAGCCTCGGCGAGCTCTCGGTTCGTCTTCAGGATCGCATTGAGAGCCTTTCCCATCTGGCCGAGCGTTTGGGAATAGTCCGGAACCTCGATCGGCGCGTGCTCGGCCGAGAGACCGGCAACGGCGCGCCGCATCAGCGCAATCTCCTGACGGAGATTTTCGAACGCGGCGGCGGCCTCGTCCGCCGGCACAGTGTCTTCGGGTGTGTCGCTCATAGTTCCTTCCTCATTACAGGCCGATGCCAAGGCCGAGCCCGAGATAGCGCATCAGCTGGCGGCCGAGACCGGTATCCATCTGCATTTCAATTCCGGGCTGCCGCGTGCGATTGCGCAGAACGGATTCCAATTGCGGATCGCGATGCAGACCCTGGGCCATTGCGCTCATGCTGTCGGCGATGCGCTTCGCATTTCCGTGATCGCCGTTGTCGGCGAAGCTCAGGCGTTGGCGGTCGAGTCCGCGCCAGCGCGAGACGAAGCGGTCGGCGCGCTTGCCGGGATCGTGCCGGATCTCGGTTTCGAGCCGCATGGCGCGAATGGCGCGCTGCGTCCCTCCCGCTGCGGCTTCCCGCACGAGGCTGGGATTTTCGGCGAAGGCGCTGGCGAGATCGCGTGCGGCCGCGGGGCGGATTTGATCCAGCCGGTCGGCAGCCTTGGTTAGGGCGACCTGCTGGTGCGGCAGGACCGGCAGACCGCGGTCCTGCATCCGGCCGATATCGGCAACCGCGCGCGCATAGCGCTGAACCGCGGACCCAAGCTGCGGCGGCTCGGGCGTTACCGCCTGCTCCACGGCGAGGGTGGGTTTGGGCTTAAAGCCCGCAAAGATCGACCGCGCCGGCGCCGGCTGGTCCGGAACGATGTCGCGACGGATATCAGGCTCGTAGTCGGACGCCATATCCTTGGCATGCTCGCGCGACAGGACACGGCCGAGACGCCGCTGGTCGGCAAAGTCATCGCGTCCGTAATGGAGGTCGACTGATCGGCGATGGCGCGACAGCGCCACATAGGTGGCATGGCGATCGAGGCCGGGACTGGCGAGCACATGGGTGTGATCGACCGTCACGCCCTGCGCCTTGTGAATGGTGGCGGCATAGCCGTGATCGAGATGGCTATAGTCCTTGAACGCGACGGTCACCCGCGCCCCGCTATCGAGGCGTGCGGTCATCGCGCTAGGCGATATCTCTTCCACCCGTCCCAGCGTGCCGTTCTTGAGGCCGAGGCCGCGCTCGTTCCTGAGGAACATGACCCGATCGCCTGGGGCGAACTCGCGGATGCCGCGCTCGGTTTTGACCATCGCGTCCGCACCCAGTTCGCCACGCTCCTTGAGCTTGGCGCGGGCCTGGCCATTGAGGTAGCGCACGTCGTCGTTGGTGTGGGCGAGGATGAGCCGTGACCGATCCGGCTCGCTTTGCTGGTCACGATCCCAGCGCTCGATGAGAGCACCGCGTGCATCTTCGCGGGTGTCGGCGGCGTGGATGCGATCATGATTGCCATAGCCCTCCAGCGCCTCAACCGTCCTGCCGGTCGCCAGCGCCTTCGTGGCGTCGCGCTGCCAGCTTTCGAGCTGGCGACGGATATCGCCGATCTCAACATGCGGATGACGCTCGGCGAGTGAGCGGAAGGCCGCGCCCGCCTCGATCGATTGCAGCTGTTCCGGATCGCCGACGAGCAGGACTTTGGCGCCGCGCCTCTCCGCTTCGCTGAGCACGCGCTCAAGCTGGCGCGTGCCGATCATGCCGGCTTCGTCGATCACCAGCACGTCGCGCGGACCGAGGAGATCGCGGTCCTTGCTCCAGGCATATTCGAGCGAGGCGATCGTGCGCGAAGGAATGCCCGACCCTGCCTCCAGGTTCTCGGCGGCGATGCCCGACAGCGCCAGCCCCTGCACCGAATAGCCGGTCTCCCGGAAGGCGTCGGCGGCGACACCCAACATCGCCGACTTCCCCGTTCCGGCATAGCCGACGACGATGCCGAGATCGCTCCTGCCGGTCACATGCTCGAACGCAGCCCGCTGCTCCTCGGACAGAACCAATCCGCGAGTCGCCGCCCGGGCGACAGCCCGTTCGCGGGCTGCCTCCGGCACGCTGTGGCCGGCCCGCAAAGCGAGGTGTTCGCCGGCTTGGTAAAGCTGCTCCTCCACTTGCAGCATCTGCCGGGTGGTGAAGCGTTCCTCGCCGCGTCCGTCGCGGCCGAGGACGATCCGCTCCGGCGAGGTTTCCACCGCTGACAGAACGGCGTTGAACTGCTCGATCCCGTCCGAGTGGCGGTGCACGAACAGCGCCAGATCGCGTTTGGTAAAAGTCGCCTGCTGACGGGTGACCGCATCCAGCGCGATAGTCGGGTCGGCGACGATGCGCGCGCCGTTCTCGCGGGCGATCTCGCGATGCTCTTCGAGGCGATCCGCTTCCAACCCTCTCGCCGCCATGCGCGATGCCGCCGCGCCAATCTTGTCCTGCGGTTCGAGATCGATGCCCTGCGCTTCCAGCGAGCGGTGATCGATCCGCGCCTCGATGCCTAGTTCCGCCAGCCGTTCGTTGACATGGGCGCCCCAATCCTCGCGCCATTGCTCCAAAAGTTCGGTGCGGTTCCAGTCCCGCACCTTGGCGCCGAAGCCGTTCCCGTCGACGCCGCGCATGGTCAGCATGACATGCGCGTGTGGGCGGGCGAGACCGTCTTCGCCGATATCCCAATGGACATTGAGATCGGCGATCATGCCCTGGTCGACGAAGGTCGTCCGAACGAACTCGCGGGCGAGATCGATGCCTTGCTCCTGGGTCAGCTCGCGCGGGATCGCGAACTCTATCTCGCGGGCAAGCTGGGCGTCCTTGCGCAGTTCTCCGGCCTCGACCGCGTTCCACAGCCGCTCGCGGTCGGCGAATTCCGGCGGTGCATTATCCGGCAGCATGACTTCGGAATGCACGACGCCGGACTTGTCCGAAAAGTCCTGATGCCGGCCGAGGCGCTGATCGTTGAGCCGCGACGCCGAGCGATAGGCGGCCGAGGCGACCGCGCTCGATCCGGCGGCCCGGCTGATCACTTTGGCGCTGAAATGGTAGATGGCCATGACCAGCAGGTAGCGATTCCGCAGCGACGTCGGAACGACGTATAAGCGCGCCCTCACCAGAAAGATTCCGGTGCGGGATCGTGCCGTCTCATGCAGTCCTGCTCACCCCGGAGCCTTCGGCGCGGCCCAAAGCTATCATGGCGCATCGACAGCAACGGAGCCTCAGATGCGCAAACCGCGAGATTACGATGCCGAGCTGAAGGCGCTCACCGACAAGGCCAAGGCGCTCAAGGAGGACAAGCTGCGCCGTCTGGGCGAGCTGGTCGTCGCGACCGGCGCCGACGCATTGCCGATGGAGACTCTGGCCGGCGCACTGCTCGCCGCCAAGGCCACAACCGATATGGTGCAGATCACTGGTTGGCGTGCCCGTGGTGAGGCGATGTTTTCTGGAGGCGTGCGCGGGACTCGGCCAGCAGCTGGAGGCGCTCCGGCGCGCGACCGAGCGGACGACAGCGGCAAGGCATCGGCTTGAGAACGCCATCGCCCGTCACGATACCCGCGACTGGGTCGTGAAGCGCCGCGAACGGACCCGTCATCTGATCGAGCTTGGCGGGCTCGTCGTCAAAGCCGGGCTGGTCGAGCTTGCCGACGACGATCGCGCGTTGCTCTACGGCGCGTTCCTCGAACTTGCCGATCTGCTTCAGGGCGAGGAGCAGAAGCAGCACGCGATATTGTGGCGGCGGCGGGGAAGCCGGACATTCAGGGATGAGGCCGAGGCGCGGAAGTCCGAGTAGCGACGCTGATTGTGGAATCTCGGCTCCGGCACCCATATGTGCGGGGTAATTTAGCTCGAACGCCGACGAATGACCAACGCAGTTCAACTCAGCAACGCCGAGATCGAAGGCATCGGCATGACACTTCATGTCGAAGCACGCCACTATGTCGCGCCAATCTGGTGGGCGAGCGATCCCTACGACGCGAACACGGTGCTGCACAATGCGAGCTGCTTCTTCGTCGAGGTCGGCGATCAGCGCTTCGGCGTGACCGCAAACCACGTCATTTACGGCAAGCATGGCGACGGTGCCGGGGTCTGCTACATGGCCGATCGCCAGAAGCATGAAGGCTGCCGGCTGATGATTCGCAACACCGATGTTACCGATTGGGACGACCGGGTGATCGACAGCGATCCGGAATTGGATGTAACGACGTTCCGCGTCAGCGGTTCGGAATTCCAGGCGATTGCCTGCCGTTCCTTTCAGTCTGCGCCGCACAAATGGCCACCGCAACCGCCCGATGTCGGCAAGGGTGTGTTCATCGCCGGAAGTCCGGGTGCCGACCGGCGTGTTCTCGACGGCAAGGGGGTCGAATTCCTGATCGAGACAAACGGGCTGGTGCTGACAAACTGTGACGGAGACGAACTGGAAGTGAAGATTGACCGCCGCTATCTCAAGCCAACCGGCCGCGTTGCTGTGCCGCCGATCACGAAGGATTTAGGCGGCTATAGCGGCGGGCCATTGCTGGTGGTCTCGGCCGCTCCGCTGGGTCCGCTGTTTTGGTTGGGCGGCGTGGTTTTCCGCCAATTGCTGGCGAAGGATGAGCAGGACACAACGACGCTGTGGGCGCGGCGGCCGACCTGCATCCGCCCCGATGGCCGGCTGATCAAGTCTCGTCACGTCGTTTATGACGAAGGCTGACCGGAGATGACCGTCAAATTCGAAAAGGAACAGGATTTGACGCGGCGGCTCTTGGAGCGCCTTGGGCAAACTGCAGCCAGTTTCCATGATCCGAATGCCCTGGCCGGAGGCGAAACCGGGGTCGACGTGGCTGTCATCCTCGAAGGCGGCAGGCGGATCGGCATCCAAGTGACCGATCTGGACACTGGCTCCATCCCCGGCAGGGCTAGGTCAGAAGAATCCCGCTCAGCGCGAGAGGCCGCTGCGCGCGGGTCGTTCGTCTATGGCGGTTGGGGACAGAACGATCCCAATGCTGTGATCGCTTCCTTCGCGCGAACGGTCGAGCGGAAGATCGCCATTGTGAGCCGTC
>CAZNNJ010000256.1:0-7426 GCA_964574305.1 uncultured Rhodospirillales bacterium
CGGTCGCCGACCGCGGTGGCGAGGCGGCCGCCTTTGCCGGAGACGTGACCGTCGCCGCCGATCTCGCCGCCGCGGTCGATTTTGCCTGCACGCGCTTCGGCGGGCTCGACATCCTCGTGAATGCCGCTCAATCGCCGGAAATGCGCAACGCGCCGCTGCTGGAGATCGCGCCGGAGACGGTGTCCGAGCTCTGGAATTCCGGGGCTGCGGCAACCCTGGCCTTCATGCGTCTGGCGCACCCGCATATGAAGCGCGCCGGCGGCGGCAGCATCGTCAATTTCGGCAGCGGTGCACAGTATGGCCCGATGCATTACGGCGTGTATGCCGGCGTCAAGGCCGCCATTCAGGCGATCAGCCGCGCCGCGGCGCTTGAATGGGCCGGCGATGGCATACGGGTCAACATGGTGATCCCGATGGTCGCTTCGCCGGCATGCGATGCCGATCCGAACGACAACGCGGCGCTTACCAGCGCGATCCCGCTCGGCCGGATCGGCGATCCGGAAAAGGATATTGGCCGTCCGATCGCTTTTCTCGCCAGCGAAGACGGCGCCTACATCACGGGATCGACCCTGATGCTGGACGGCGGTCTGGCCTATCTGCGCTGACCCAGCCGGCAAAGCCATGTGCCATCCATTATTCCCTAACCGGCATTAATCTATCGGTATTTTGTCTTCGTAGAATGCAATTTTCTCGTGGCATATTTTTCGCGACGGACTGGAAACGATTGCGGCGGTCTATTGCTGCAATCAGTTCGAAAGCCAAATAGGGGACAAATAATGAAGAACCAATCGCTGTTTAATGTCGGCGAACTCGCCGCAAGGGCACGCTTTACTGGAAAGTTGAGCGTGTTGCTCGCTTCCGTCGCGTCTGCGGGTTTACTGAGTTCGTCCCCTGCACTGGCGCAGGCTGATCAGCCCGCTTCCGCGAATGCTTCCGGTTTGGAAGAGATTGTTGTCACGGCCCGCCGTCGGGAAGAAAAAATCCAGTCGGTTCCGCTCGCCGTCACCGCGTTCACGCAGGCGGATGTCGAAAAGAAGAGGATCGAATCGGTTGCCGATCTGACGCGCAACGTGCCTTCCGTATCCATCTTCGTCGCGGCATCCGACGCCAACGCGCCGTTCGCTAATTCTCTGGCGCTCCGGGGGCTGCCCGGCTCGATCATCTATTTCGCTGATGTGCCGCTCGGCAGCTCGACCGCCAATCCGAGCGGCGGCACGTTGCACGGCCTGTCCCAGGGTTTCTACTACGACCTCGACAACCTGGAGGTCATCAACGGTCCGCAGGGGACGCTGTTCGGCAAGAATTCGATCGGCGGGTTGATCTCGATCTCGCCGAAGCGACCGACGAACGACTTCGAGGGCTATTTCAAAGCGACCGGCGGCAACTATGGCGACCGGGAGTTCGAGGGCGCCGTCAATATTCCGATCGTGCAGGACAAGCTTCTGGTCCGCATCGCCGGCCAGTCGCAGCAGCGGGACGGCTACACGGAAAACCTCGAGAACGGTAAGGACCTCGACAATCGCAACTACTTCGCCTGGCGGGTCGGCGTGACGCTGCGGCCGACGGACGATTTCGAAAACTACTTCCTCTATGACGGCTACTGGCAGGACACCAACGGGTCCTCGGGGATCCTGCGATATGCGAACCCCAACTTCAAATTCGCGAATATTCCCCTGCCGGACATCCTCAAGCCCGGATCTCCGACCATCAACATACCGCTGACCCTCGGCAACGCCTATCAGGGGCTCACCCTGGGGGACCTGACCAACCCCACCACCGCCGCCAGCACATTCTTCTCGCTTATTCAGGCCTATAATGCCGGGAAGAATCCCTCGTTGGGCTTTTTCCCGACGATCTCTTCTGTGCTGGCGGAGCAGCAAAAGCTGGGCGCACGCGTTCAGGTGGGTATGTCAGGGCAGGGTATCGGCAAGGATTATTTCGAAGGCTACACCGATGTCGCGACCTGGAACATCACCGACGATCTGCTGATCAAGAACATCGCGGCCATCCGCATTTTCAAGCAGCTCGCCAACATCGATTTCGACGGCACTGGGCTGCAGATCGAAGATTACGGGGTCCCCGGCAATTCAACCCAATGGGGCTCCAACTACGGCCAGTACACCGAGGAATTCCAGCTGCAGGGCAAGGCCTTCGACGAGAAGCTGACCTGGGTGGCCGGCGGCTACTACGAATACGACGCGCCGGTCGGCAATTCCGAAAATGGAAATGACGCTTTGGGCACGGCGACCTATAGCGAATCGAACTATGTATCGCGCAGCCGGGCGGCCTTTGTGCACGGCGTCTACGATCTGGGCGACTATGTCGATGGGCTTAAGTTCACGGCAGGCTATCGCTATACCTGGGACGATATTAGCGAGGGGCAGCGGGCCACGACCGGGGTCAACCAGGTCATCCGGAATTCCGCCGGGGCCGGGACCAATTGCAGCAGCCTCATCGGGGCGGACACGAACTGCTTCACCCAGGTGGAGGCGCATTTCAGCTCATATGGCTGGAACGTGGGCCTGGATGAGCAGCTGACCCCCTCGACGCTGATTTATGTGCGGTCCGGGAATGCCTATCGTCCCGGCGGCTTCAACCTGGGCGTGCCGCAGCAATACCAAAGCTTCCAGCCCGAGCATGTCACCGACGTGGAGGTCGGCGAGAAATCCGATTTCGATCTCATGGGCGTTCATGGGCGAATCAATGCCGCCTACTATCACACTGAGTGGAAGTCGATTCAGGTTCAGGAGCCGATCGCCTATAACTTGCCGTCCGGCCAGCCGCAATCCAACTACGCCTATCTCAACGCCGCGTCCGCGACGCTGGACGGGATAGAACTTCAGGGTAACATTCTCCCCATCAAGGGGCTCGAACTCGACCCTCACCTGTCCTACGAGTATGCGCATTACAATGAATTCCCGGCTGGGATATCCGACTCGCTGAGCCCGCCGCTCGTCGTGCTGCCGAGGCTCTCTTGGGCTATCAGCGCGACCTACCACCTGCCGATCGATGAGTCGCTCGGCGACCTGGCGGTCACGGCGAGCTACGCCTGGAATGGTCACCAGTACGAGACGAACCGGAAGGGCGAGCCTGCGGCAATCGTGCCGTCCTACGACCGGGTGGATCTCAATGTCAGCTGGAACAATTTCCTCCAGCAGCCCATCGACCTGTCCTTCTTCATGACCAATGCCCTCGACAAGACATACGAGGTCGGCGCCGTGACGAACTATGGGCAGCTCGGGACCTCGACCGTGATCTATAGCGAGCCGCGGATGTTCGGCTTCTCGGTCAAGTATCGTTTCGGCGGTCCGGATGAAGAACCGTCCGCACCTGCGGCCTATACGCCGCCCGCGGCGGTCGCTCCGGCGCCGGCAGTGGCGAAGAGCTATCTGGTGTTCTTCGATTTCAACAAATCGGACCTGACTCCGCAGGCGCAAACCGTGGTCGACCAGGCGGCGCACAATGCGGGTGCTGAAAAGGTCACCCGGCTGACGGTCACCGGCCACACCGACACGGTCGGTTCGGATGCCTACAATATGCGGCTGAGCCGCCGGCGCGCGGAGTCCGTCGCGGCGCAACTGGAGAAGGATGGCATCCTGTCCTCGGAGATCGCGATCATCGCGAAGGGCAAGCGCGATCTGCTGGTTCCGACGGCGGATGGCGTTCGCGAGCCCCAGAACCGCCGTGTCCAGATCGTGTACTCTGACGGGGTTGGTTCATAAGGCGATGTCGGGCGACGATTTCGCGATCATTGCCCGATCTCGTGCCTGAGGAAACCGGCGCTAGCTTTCTTAATAGGCGAGGGGGAATGCGGTTTATCTGTCGGATGATGATCGCGGTCGCGGCCCTTGCCGGACTTGCATCCACCCCGTCCACCAGCAGAGCGGCCACCGCGGATGGCTGCGCGGCTCTCAAATCGACGCAACTGGGCGACGCCCGGATCGAACGTGCCGAGGTGGTGACGGGCGGGTTTCAGCCGTCCCAGGGACCGGCGATCAATGGCCTGCCGGATTTTTGCCGGGTGGTCGGCACCGCATTGCCAACCCAGCGGTCGCGCATCGGGTTCGAGGTGTGGCTGCCGACGGCCGGCTGGAGCAACCGTGTCCACATGATCGGGAATGGCGGCTACAGCGGCGAAATCCGCTACGCGCTGATGGGCAATCTTGTGCGCCGGGGCGATGTCGCTGTCGCGACCGATACCGGCCATTCGGGCGGCGATAGCCTGGCCTTCGGTTTCGACAATCCCGATGCGATCGAGGACTGGGGCTATCGTGCCGTCCACGAATCGATCGTGGCGGCCAAGACCCTGGTCGACGCCTTCTACGGCCGGCCGGCGTCGAAGGCCTATTTCAGCGGCTGTTCGACCGGTGGACATCAAGGCCTGACTTCGGCGCAGCGATACCCTGACGATTTCGACGGGATTATCGCGGGGGCGCCCGGAAACAACCGGACCAATCTCAACCTGACCTTCCTGTGGCTGTTTCTTCAGAACCACGAGCATGGGGACAACGCGCATCCCATCCTCGACCTGGCCGCGCTCAAGACGCTGAACAAGGCGGTGATCGCGCAATGCGACAGGCTGGATGGTGTTGCGGATGGCGTCGTCAGCGACCCGCGGCGCTGCAAATTCGATCTCAAGACGACCTTGTGTAAGCCAGGGCAGACCGCCGATTGCCTGACCGAGCAGCAGGTGGAGGCCGTATCGGCGATCTATGCCGGGCCCCGGCGGGCCGGCACGAACGAGAACCTTTACCCGGCTTGGCCGGTCGGCAGCGAATACTCGATAGCCCAGGCGCACCTGATGGGCAGCGATCACCAAGGCTGGGACCTCTATTGGGCGAACCCGAAGAAACCCGACGAGCCGCAACGCGCCGATTTCTTCCGCTACTGGGCGTTCCACGATCCGAACTGGAATTGGTGGAATTTCGACTGGGACAAGGATGTCGACAAGGTGCGCGCGCTGATGGGGCCGATGGTCGACGCTGTCGACCCCGACCTCTCAGCCTTCAAGAAGCGCGGCGGAAAACTGATCCTGTTTTCGGGGTGGCAGGATCCGGTCGTGTCGACCTATGACGTCATCGGTTACTACGATGCCGTCACGGCGCGGAGTGGAGGTCTGCAGTCGACAGAATCGTTTGCACGCCTGTTTTTAGTTCCAGGAATGGCGCATTGCGCGGCCGGCGCGGGGGCGACCAATTTCGCCTCGTCGACCCGGGATTCGACCCCTCTGAAACCGGACCCGCTCCACGACATGAGCCTGGCGCTGCAAGAGTGGGTCGAGCACGATCGCGCTCCCGACTGGCTTGTCGCCGCCCGCTACAAGGGGGATGAGCCTAAAAGCGGGGTCCTGTTCACGCGGACGCTCTGCCCCTATCCGGAGGTTGCCGCCTTCGCCGGGAAGGACCCGGCCGTCGCCGAAAGCTACCGATGCACCACGCCACCGCACTAGCCTGTGCGGCGATGACCGCATAGCGATGGTGACGCTACCTATCGCGCCAGGGCCGCGGCTTCGAGCGGGGTCGGATCGGCGCTGGTGAAATGGGGATGAACGATCCGCCCGTCGCGGGTCAGCGCGGTGCCGGCAACGATCGGGTCGGACCAATCGATCTTCAGTCCGCCGCCTTCCTTGGTCACCAGCGGGGTCAGGAAGGCCAGCAGGTTGCGGGCATAGAGCGCCGAGGCGTCGACCGCGATCCGGCTGGGCACGTTCCAGTGGCCGATGATCTTGACCCCACTATGCTCGACGATCTCACCCGGCCGCGACAGCGGGCAGTTGCCGCCCTGCTCCACCGCCAGGTCGACGATCACCGAGCCCAGCTTCATCGTCTCCACCATCTCGGCCGTCACCAGCACAGGTGCCTTCCGGCCCGGGATCAGCGCGGTGCAGATCACCACGTCCTGCTTGCGGATAGTCTCGGCGATCAAGAGAGCCTGGGCGCGCTTGTACTCGTCCGACATCTCCTTGGCATAGCCGCCCGCAGTCTCGGCCTGCTTGCTCTCCTCACTGTCGACCATGACGAAGGTCGCGCCCAGCGACTGCACCTGCTCGCGCGCCGCCGGGCGCACGTCGGTGGCCGCGACCACCGCACCCAGCCGCCGCGCCGTGGCGATGGCCTGCAGGCCCGCGACGCCGGTGCCCATCACGAAGATACGGGCCGGCGGCACGGTGCCCGCGGCGGTCATCATCATCGGAAAGGCACGGCCGAACTCATAGGCTGCGTCCATCACCGCGCGGTAGCCGGCCAGGTTGGCCTGGGAGGACAGCACATCCATCGCCTGGGCCCGGGTGATGCGTGGCACCAGTTCCATGGCGAAGGCGTCGATCCGGCGGCGGGCATAATCGCGGATCGCGTCCGGCGTGCGGTAGGGGTCCAGCAGCGCGATCAGCAGCGCCCCCGGCTTGATCATCGCGAACTCGTCCAGCCCCTCGGCCGCGGTCAGCGGGCGCTGAACCTTGAGGATGATGTCGGCGTTGCCCAGCGTCTGGGTTTCCTCCGCCGCGACCACGGCGCCGGCGGCACGGAACGCGTCATCAGTGATCGAGGAGCCTAGCCCGGCGCCGGACTCGACCACGACATCGAAACCTAGGGGGATCAGCTTTTTGATCGTATCGGGCGTGACCGCGACGCGCCGTTCATGCGCGCGCCGCTCCTTCGGAATGGCCAGCTTCATCGTCGTCAACCTTCAAAGGGGAGGGAGCGTGGCAGGGTCGTCAGGCGGTTGCGCTCGCCAGTTCCTTCACAACCGCGCCGACATAGTCCTTGGCGTCGCCAAACAGCATGTGGGTCTTGTCGAGATAGTAGAGCTCATTCTCGATGCCGGCGAAGCCTCTGCCCATGCCGCGCTTCACCACCATCACGGTTCGCGCTTTGTCGACCTCGATGATCGGCATGCCGGCGATCGCACTCTTCGGGTCGTCGCGCGCCGCAGGGTTGACGACATCATTCGCCCCGACGATCAAGGCGACGTCCGCCGTCGGCATTTCGGGATTGATGTCCTCCATCTCCACCAGCGCCTCGTAGGGGATCTTGGCCTCGGCGAGGAGGACATTCATGTGTCCCGGCATCCGCCCGGCCACCGGGTGGATCGCGAAGCGCACTTGGGCCTGGCGCTGGGTCAACTGCTGGTAGAGGTCGTGGATCTTGTGCTGCGCCTGTGCGACAGCCATCCCGTAACCCGGGACGATCACCACCGATTGCGCCATCTCCAAGGTCATCGCTGTTTCGTCGGGCGCGAGGGACCGAACCGTTCTCTCCTCCACTGCGCCGACGCCGGACGTCTGTATCTGACCGAACCCGCCGAATAGGACATTGACGAAAGACCGGTTCATCGCCCGGCACATGATCACCGCCAGAATGAAGCCTGAGGAGCCGTCGAGTGCGCCGGTGATGATCAGCAGCTTGTTGCTGAGCACGAATCCCATCGC
>CAZNNJ010000257.1:0-7425 GCA_964574305.1 uncultured Rhodospirillales bacterium
GTGAGGAATTCCCGGGCCTTGCGTGTACGTTACTCGCCTGCGCGTGCGTGGTGTCGCGCCACTGTCCAGTGGCGGGGTCGTGCCCGAACCAGTGCACGCTATCGGGCGCGGCGAAGTAGACGTCGCAGGTTCGACCACCCATCTGTTTCGAGAAGCGCCGGCACAGCGTTCCCCCGTCGCGCGCCGTCACGCTCCACCTCCCGGTATCTGTGACACCTTTATCGTCGGCGTAGTCGAGCGTTCCATCCGCTCGAAGATCGAGACGGATCAGCTCGCCTTTGCCGGTGAGCATTGCGCGTTTACCCGGGAAGTCGCGGCTCAGCTCCGGCGCTTCGACGCGGCGTAGACCCACTGCCTCTGCGACGCTCTTCGTGGGCGGAGCGGCCGGGAAGTCCTGAGCTTCGGCGCCAGCGAGCGCGGTGAGCAGGATCAAACCCGCGAACGACGCAACCGTTTTGGTCATCGCTGCGCTTCCCGGCCGGCCCAACGCACTACCCGAGAAACTCATCGACGATGCGATTGAGTTCGGCTGCAGCTTCCATCTGCACCATGTGGCCGGCATGGCCGATCATCTCGACGGCGCGCAGGTCGCTGTACTGGTTCTTGAGCTGGCCGAGAGGGTCCTCGCCGTGGAAGCCCTCCAGGTCCACATCATGCTCGCTGCCGATGAAGTAGAACGGGGCCGGATTCTTCTTGCCCTCGAATTGCTTGCGCTGCTCCCAGCGCATGTCCATGGCGCGGTACCAGTTGAGACCGCCGGTGAAGCCGGTGCGGCTGTATTCGGAGATATAGAATTCGAGCTCCAGCTCATTCAGCCATTTCCACGGCAGCGGCGGCGGGTTGGGCAGCACGCCGCGATAGGTCGAGCCCGGCGGGTGGTTCCACATGTCGAGCAGATGGTGGTCGCCTGACAGAGCGTAATAGACCTTGGTCAGGAACTCGCGGACGTTGTTGCCGAGGTCCTCGTCGGCCGGGCCATAGGGCTCGAAATAGGTGATGTGGGTGAAATGCTTCTTCGTCATCTCCCGCGATTCGGCCAGCGGCGAGATTGCCGGGTTATGGGGAGCCACGGGATTCTCGAGCCCAATGAGTGCCCGCACCCGTTCGGGGTGCCGGAAGGCGAGGTCGTAAGTGGCAAAGACGCCGAAGTCGAGGCCGATGAACACCGCCTCCGTCTCACCCAGATGATCCAGGATGCCGACGAGGTCGCCCACCGTGTGGTCGCAGTCATACTGGCTTGGATCGGCCGGCGCCTCGGTCTGGCCCATGCCGCGCATGTCGAGCGCGACCACCCGCCAGCCCTGGGCGGCGATCACCGGGATCTGATGGCGCCACGAGAACCACAGATGCGGGAAGCCGTGGCAGAGGACGACGAGCGGGCCCTCCCCCTCCTCCACCCAATGCATGTCGATACCGTTGATCCTGGCATAGCGATGCGTCCAGTTCGCCATCCGGCGCTTCCTTCCCCTGATTGAATTCTTAGCCAGACCCTAGCAGGTGAAGGGCCGTGTGCAATGCCGCATTTTTCGCCGATTTTTCTTCGCAGCTGCAAAAATCGTCGTAGCCCAATGCCGGCACGCTGTTGTAATTTAGACCGTCACCGCAACAAGCGGAGTTGCCGATGGACGCGCATCCTCAGATGTCGACGAACGACAAGGTCCTGACCTTGCTCGCCGAATACAGCTCGCTCCGCTCCGAGATCATGCAGCGCAATTCGGTCTTCAACCAATATTGTGTCATCAGCGTACCGGCGAGCGTCGCCGCGGTCACCGTGGTCACCACGGCCTTCCCGCCGCTGGGCATCATCCTGTTCCTGGTCATCTGCACCCTTCTCTACGTCGTCTTCCGCATCATCGAGTTCGATACGCTGGCCGCCGCGGCCCGCGTGCGGGCGCTGGAAAAGCAGCTCAACGAGATGGCTGGCGAGCGGCTGGTGATCTGGGAGACGGAATGCGGCCTGAATACGGTCGGCTATCGCGACCGCTTCCGCTACATCTTCGACCCGGTGTTCGATTATTGCAGGGCAATGATGAACCGCCATCCCGCCGGGCCGCAGCCGACTCGGACGGCGGAGCAGCAGGGCGAATAAGCCGGATCGGCGGAGCCTCCAGCGCCTGCCCTCGGCACTGCGGCAAGACCCCGGCGATAATGTGGCCACAGCGCCGTTTCTTCCTCGAAATCAGTTCCTTGCACTCAAATGCAACCGTGCGTGGCATCGGATCGGGATTATACTTATATAAACTTGTTGATAGTTCTTCTAGATTGACATTACGCTGCTGAATGGCCTGGAAAATTCAACAAAAACTTCCGGCTAAAGGACCTGTTGCGAGGAAGAAATGGGCTTCCATCCCGGGATGGCCGGCACGGCCGCCTTTCCCGGCTTTAGGTTGAAAATCGCTGGTCCGGCCGCCGCGGCGCCTTCCGCATGCTTGAGGCGCACCCGGATTGTGACGCCGCCGGCCGATGAAGCGGCATAACGCGGGCTTAATCGTGCCGGCTGGATGTTCGGCCGCCGCACAGAAGGGATGAGATTGTGGCCGGTCCTCAAAATATCGTCGTCAGCTCCGGCTTCACCAGTGGCGTGGTCCTGAGCGCGGGCGACACCGAGACCGTCCTGTCGAGCGGCGCCTCGCTTCAGACGACGATCAGCAGCGGCGGACTCGAAACCGTTTCGGCCGGCGGCGTCGCGGAGGCGGCAACCGTCAGTTCCGGCGGCTTCTTCCAGGTCGGCGCCGGCGGCAGCGCGCTCAGCGCATCCGTTTTGACCGACGGATTCATTCAGGTCGCCTCCGGGGGCGTCGCCTCTGATACGACTCTGTCGGGGATGGCGACGCAGCCGGCGATCCTCAATGTGCAAACCGGCGGTCTGGCCAGCAACACGTCGGTCGGCAGCGGCGGAACCCTGGAAGTCACCGGCTCGGCGCAGTCCGTCTTCGTTGCCAGCGGCGGACAGATCGAGGTCGACGGCGGCGGTGTCGCCACGAACCAACTCATCAGCGGCAGGTCCCCCACGACGAGCCAGCAATCGCTCGAGATCATCCAGCTGGGCGGTTCCGCCTTCAATATCAGTGCGATGTCCGGCGGCCTAGTCAGCGTCAACGGCAGCGCGGCGAACGTCTTCGTCTTCAGCGGCGGCTCGGTCGATATCGGCAGCGGCGGCTTCGTATCGAACACGACCATTCAGGACCCTGGCGGCGGCGCCGGCACATTCGGTGCGTTCGAAACCGTGTTCTCCGGCGGCTTCTCGGAATTCGTAAGCCTGGGTTCCGGCTGCTCGCTCAATCTCCAGGGCGGGTCGGCGAGCGATATTTCCGTTTCGGGCGCCGGCGTGGTAACCGTCGGCTCGGGCTCGATCGCAAGCAGCATAGTCGCCGCAGGTGTCGTCTCCACGGTCGATTTCGGCCTGCAGGCAACTGTCGTCAGCATTCAGGCCGGCGGCTCCGCCAGCAATGTCAGCGCGATGCTGGGCGCAAGCGTGTTCGTCACGGGTGGTGGGGCCAATAACGTCTCGGTCCTCATGGGCGGCTCGCTGAACGTCGGGCAGGCGGGGGTCGTCTCTGGGGTCACGCTGTCGGGCACTTCGTTCGTGCTGGGCGAAGGCGTCGAGAGTTCCTTCGAATTCGTCTCCAGCGGCGGCGTCACCATCGATACCTCGGTCCTGAGCGGCGGCGTTCTTGAGCTTTTCAGCGCCAACGCGGACATCGTGAATGTCGCCGACGGCGGTCAGGTGCTCGTCGGCTTCGGTGCGTTCGCCTCGGGCGTCGTGCTGTCCGGCCAGGCGGGGGGCGCCGGCGCCTTCGGAAGGATATCGGGCGGAGGCCTTGTCTCCGGCCTGACCATCGGCCAGACCGGATCGGCGGATGTCACCGGCGCCGCGGTCGACGGCGTGGTCGTCGAGGCCGGCGGAATCCTGGACCTGCATTCGGGCGCGTCCGCCAGTGGCGTCATTGTTTCGTCCGGCGGCACGATCATCCTGGAGGGTGGATCGGTGGCCGGCCTGACCCTGCTGTCCGGCGCCCAAGAAATCAACAATACCGTCATCGTCTCGGCCGGGCAGACGGTCAGCAACAACATCGTCACCTCAGGCCAGACGCTGACGGTCGGATCGGGCGGCTCTGCCGTCAACACGACGGTATTGAGCGGCGGCTTCGCCTCGGTCCTGTCCGGGGGCGTCGCCAGCGGCCTCGACATTGCCAGCGGTGCCGCCCAGGTATCGGGGAGCGCGTCGGCGGTTTCCGCCGTCAATGGCGGCCAGGTCCGGCTCCTGCCGGGCGGCCAGATCGTTGGCCTTATCGTGGAAGGGGACAACGGCGAGGGCGCCCCGTCCTTCGCCTTTCTCAGCGGCGGATCCGCCACCAACCTCACCGCGGCGCTGGGCGGCGACATCGTCGTTTTCGGCGCTTCCGTCGGCACGGTGGTGGTTTCGTCGGCCGGCAGCGTCAGCCTCAATTCAGGCGCCACGCTGTCCGGCGCAACGATTTCGGGGAACGCGGTCGTCAACGGCTTCCTGAACGATTCGGTCTTGAACGTGGCAAGCGGAGCCATCGCCAGCGGTGTCACCGTCGGAGACTTCGGCGCCCTGAGCATCTATGGCGGCACGGTCTCGAAGGTTACGCTGACGAATGGCGGCGCCGCCTATATCTCGCAGAACGGCTCTGGCCTGGATGTAAATGTCGGCAACAGCGGCACACTCTCGGTCAGGGGCGGCATCGCCTCCGGCGTCACGGTATCGGGCGGCGCGGGAACCAACGCGTTCGAGTTCGTTTCGGCCGGCGGCCTGACCAGCCACACAACCGTGGGCAGCGGCGGCTTCCTGGAGGTGATCGGCGGCACGGCGACAACCGTCACCGTCAGCGCGGGCGGCCAGCTCTATATCGCGAACAAGGGCTCGGCCAGCAATGTTACGCTGATCGGCTCCGGCAGTGCCGGCGCGAGCACGTTCCTGAACCTATCGGGCGCCAGCCTCAACGGCCTGATCGTGCGGGGCAACGCAACCGCCTTCATCACCAACGGCGAGGTGGATGGCACGACCGTCAGCAGCGGCGGGACGCTGGAGCTCAATTCCGGCGGCCTTGCCAGCGGCGTCACGGTTTCGTCGGGCGGCACCATCCTGCTCAACGGCGGCACGGTCTCCGGGCTTACTCTGCTCGCCGGCGCGCATGAGGTCGTTCACAGCATCGTGTCATCCGGCCAGACGGCGAGCGGCCTCGTGATCTCCGCCGGAGACTTCCAGCAGGTGGGATCCGGCGGCAGCGCCGTGTCCACCACCGTGCTCTCCGGCGGCCAGCTCATCTATGCTGGCGGGGCGGTCACCAGCGCGATCGTCAAGTCCGGCGGAGAGATCAGCATCGCCGGAAGCGGCGTCAGCGTCAGCGGTCTCGCGATCGGCTCCGGCGTGAACCTGTTTGTCAATGTTGGCGGCATGGCCGTCAGCGCGGTCCTGGGTGGGGGCTTCGAATTCATTAATGGAACGGCAGCCGGCGGGCGGGTGCAGAGCGGAGGCCACCAGGTCGTCGCCGGCTCCGGCCTTGCCAGCGGCGTGACCCTTTCGGGCGCCAACGTCTTCCAGACCGTATCCGGCGGCGGGCGGACGATCGGAACCAAGATCGGCAGCGGCGCCATAGAGTTCGTGGGCCCGGGCGGCGTCGCCAGCAACACGACCGTGCTCAGCGGCGGCCTGATCGAGCTGGTGGGCGGCGGCGGCACGGCGGGCCTGACCGTCAAAAGCGGCGGGACTCTCGCGGTCGGCAGCGGCACGAATATCAGCAACTTTACAGTCAGCGGCGGCGCCGTCCTGGAGGTATTCTTCGGCGGCACGATCGGCAATGTCGAGATCGCCAGCGGCAGCACGGTCCGGCTGCAGGGCGGCGTGGCCAATGGGCTGACCGTCGACAGCGGCGCGACCGAGATCGTCGCGGCGGGCGCGGTGGCGAGCGGCCTCAATGTCGGCAACGGCGTCACCACGATCGTATCGTTCGGCGGGACCGCAGCCGGCCCGGCCGTGGACCCCGGCCGCCGGCCGACCTACTTCGGCGGCGTTTCCAACCGCGTGACAGTGACGAGCGGCGGCACCCTGGCGCTGGGGTCCGGCGCGTCGGTGAGCGGCATGGCGGTCTCCAGAGGGGCGACGCTGATCCTGTCGTCCGGCGCCACGGCGACCGCCATCAAGGTCGCGAAGGGTGGCGAGATCGTTTATGCCGGCGGCACAATCAGCGCGCCGACGGTCAGCGCCGGCGGCATGATCGCAGTGACCTCCGGTACGCATGTCAGCGCCATTGTCGTCGGCTCGGGTGTGACGATGATGGTCTCTTCTGGCGGTTTCGCGAGCGCTACGATCTTGCGCAACGGCACCGAAATCGTCGCGGCCGGGGGCTCGGCCGTCGGCGCGGTCACGATGAGCGGCAGTTCGGACCTGTCGGTCGCGGCGGTGACAGGCGTGAACCTGACCGTGTCCGGCTTCGGCACCGGCGACATATTGCGCCTGGCCAGTTTCCGGCCCGGCGTGAACGAGAAACTGTCCTTCGTCGAGAACGCGGCGAACACATCGGGCACCTTGACCATCACCGAGGGAACGCAAAAGGCGACCATCAAGCTGTTCGGCCAATATGTCGCGGCCGGTTTCCACACTATCAGTGACGGCGCGGCCGGCACGGTCGTCACCTATTCGCCGGCCTCGGCCAGCCTGACGCCAAGCCTTGCACCCGGACATGGATAAACACCAGAGGCCTATCGTTATGGTGTAACTTTTTCGACATTCGCGCTGTGATTTCCCTAGGCGCAAAATACAATTTTAGGTAAAAACACCCCGTGGCGGATTCGATCCCGTGCCACGGGATCGTCTCGGTCATTGGCGGCCACGGTGGCCGTCTACTTCTATGTCCGGGAGACGGAAGCGACCTGCGACACCGGCTCCCCATCCTTATAGCCCGCGCTTTCGGCGTCGCCGGAGCGCGGGCTTTCTTTATGTCGGCTAATCCCCGCTGTGATTCCCGACCAGCACCTCGCGCTTGCCGACATGGTTGGCGGTCGAGACGACGCCTTCCTTTTCCATCCGCTCGATCAGCCGCGCCGCCTTGTTATAGCCGATCTGGAGATGGCGCTGGACGAAGCTGGTCGAGGCCTTGCCCTCCCGCGCGACCAGCGCCACCGCCTGGTCATAGAGGTCGTCGCCCGAGCCACCGCCCTCTTCACCGAGCGCCAGCGCCATATCGTCGGGGAAGTCGTCGTCCTCGGTCACCTCGTCGACATAGTCGGGCTCGCCCTGGGTCTTGAGATAGGCGACGACCTTCTCGACCTCCTGGTCGCGCACGAACGGGCCATGCACGCGGGTGACACGGCCGCCCGCCGCCATATAGAGCATGTCGCCCTGGCCCAGCAGCTGCTCGGCGCCCTGTTCGCCCAGGATGGTGCGGCTGTCGATCTTGC
>CAZNNJ010000258.1:0-7370 GCA_964574305.1 uncultured Rhodospirillales bacterium
CATGAACGGCTCGTCGTCAGACGGCCGGTAGTCAGGCGGAAGCGACGATAGAGACATACGTGTGCGCCAGCAGCAGTGAACGCGAAAATGGCGGGAGTATAGAAACCGAACCAGCCGCTCGCAAGACGCGATAAAAACCAGTCAAATCACTGATATTCAAACAGAAATTCAACCAGGCTCCCAAAACGGCGCCCGGCTTGGCATCGGTTTCGGGTGCTTCCCGTCGGTCGGGCCGGTCGACTCGCACGGCTCCACGCGGTCCGCGCGAGGCCGGACCGGAGCGGCCGGAACGCAGGGGTGGGGGCCGCGGGGCCTGGCGGCGGGGACTGGGGATCGCACCCAGGATGAAACCCGCGGCGAGCGCGGCCAGCGCCGCCAGATGCGGCTTCTCCTCCATCCAATGATGCGCCGACCTGACGGCATTGCCGGTCCGGCGCATGGCATGGTCGCCGACGCCGATCGCCGCGTCGGCGGCGTGGCGCGCTCGGGCCAGCTTGCGCTGCGACATGTCGTGGGTGATGTCGATCAGGTGGTCGGCCGACTTGTGCCCGCGGCGCACGGCCTTGCGGGCCTGGGCGAAATCGATGTCCATGAAACAACTCCGTCAGGGCGAAAACCTTGACCGATCAACCGATAGACGGGCGAAACCGTTCCTGATTTATTAGAGCAAAGGTCCTTGGTGAGGGCGGGTTGCGATGGCGGTGCTCTATGGTCCCCTGATTGGCGTGATCTGGATCGCCTGGAATTTCTACTGGTTCGTCATGGCGCGGGACGCGAAGCCGAACCTGCGCCGCGAGTCGCAGAACTCCCGCCGCGCCCACGGCATTCCCCTGCTGATCGCGATCGTCCTCATCGCCTATCCACAATATGACGCGCAGCCGGGGTGGTTCTTTGCCACGATCGCGCCGCGCAGCTTAGTGACCTATTGGACCGGGGTCGCACTGCTGTTGGCCGGCCTGGGCTTTTCCGTCTGGGCCCGCCGCCGGCTGGGCCGCAACTGGAGCGGGACCGTCACGGTCAAGGAGGATCACGAGCTGATCCGCACCGGCCCCTACCGCTGGGTCCGCCATCCGATCTATACCGGCCTGTTGCTGGCCTTCGTCGGCTCCACGGTTGCACTCGACGAATGGCGCGGCGTGGCCGCGGTCCTGCTCGTCATCTTCGCCTTCCTGCTCAAGATCAGGCGCGAGGAGGAATGGATGACGGACACCTTCGGCGACGGCTATCGGCGGTATCGGGCCGAGGTCAGGGCGCTGATCCCCTTCGTTCTCTGATCGCCCGGTCTTCGGCCATCTGGCGGGCAAGCCGGCCAGGGACGTTATTTTCATGCGCTAACGGAACTTCTCTCGCATGCTGGATGTAATAACATAGCAGCCCGTCGCCGCAGGAACGACGATCGTTATAGAGTAACAGACGCACTTCGACCTTTGCCCACCCGATCGCGGAAACGAGCGTGGCCGAAAGATACCGGAATTCAGACCCTGCCCCGCCGGAAACGGCCCACGCACGATGGCCGTGAAGCTCTGCGTCATCGGCAACAGCCACTCCGCCTGCCTGAAGCTCGCCTGGGACCGGCTCGGCGCGCTCTATCCGGATATTTCGATCACCTTCTTCGCCCAGCGCGGCTTCGGAATGGGCGGGCTCCTTCCCCACAGGGGGCTGCTCGTGCCCGCCAACGAAAAGCTCCACGCCGCAATGATACATACGTCCGGCGGAATCGCGGCCATCGATCTGCGCCATTTCGATGCGGTGCTGGTGGTCGGCTTCCTCTGGGGCTACCCGCCTTCGATAGGCTGTTACTCGCATGCCGCCGCGCTGCAGGCCTTGCTGGACATCACACCCAGAACCGTCGCGATCAGCCTGCTGCGCAAGATCAGACGGCTCAGCGATATTCCCGTTTTCCTCGTCCATCAGCCGCTGCGCAGCTATGACGGCGATGTCGACGGGACCGGCGAGCTGGCGCCCTACCGGCGCCTGATCGGGCTGCTGAACAGCCATCTTCTGGAGAAGGAAGGCGCGACCCTGCTGTCGCAGCCGCCGCAGACGATCACGCGCTCCTTCTTCACCCGGCGCGAATTCGCCGTCGGCTCCCCGCGCCTCGACATCGGCGACGGCGAGGCGGACTTTCAATATGCCAATCCCCAGGCGCACATGAACGCCCGCTATGGCGACATCTACCTGTCCACCCACCTTCCGGCGATCGCCTACTAGGCCGCCGGAGGTATGGTTCTCATGAGTTTAAGGAATGTATAACATCCACGGTGGTTTGCGGCGTGTTAAGGTAAGCCTGCACGCGCGGCCCCGTTCGATCCTGGCGCGCGGTGCCGGATCGATCCGACGACCCGATGACAAGGACGGCCCATGACCACCGCCAACCCCTATTCCAGCCTGCCGGAGAGCGCTTTCTGGAAGACGGCGGTCGCCAGCAAGCCCGCGTCCGAGATCAGCGGCCTGTGGGATCCGAAATTCCAGATCATGCCGCCGCACAAGGTCGCGACCTTCGGCTCCTGCTTCGCTCAGCATATCGGGCGGGCGCTGCGCGAACGCGGCTATTACTGGTACATCGCGGAACGCGCGCCGGAGGGGATGACCGAGGAGAATCTGAAGCTTTTCAACTACGACCTGTTCAGCGCCCGGACCGGCAACATCTATACCACTTCGCTTCTCAGGCAATGGGTCGAATGGGCCCTGGGCGAAAAGCCGGTGCCCGACGAATACTGGGTCAAAGACGGCCGCATTTACGATCCGTTCCGGCCGGCGATCGAGCCGAACGGCTTCGAAAGCGTCGAGGAAATGCGGGAGAGCCGGCAATGCGCGATCACCGCCTTCCATCAAGCGATCACCGAGACGAAATTCTTCGTCTTCACGCTGGGCCTGACGGAAAGCTGGTTCAACAAATCCCAGGGGTACGAATATCCAATGTGCCCGGGAACCGCGGTGGGCACGTTCAACCCTGCCGAACACGAATTCCGCAACCAGCAGTTCGAGTTCGTCCGGTCCAATCTGTTGGAGGCGCTGACGAGGATCCGTTCGGTCAACCAGACCGTACGCATCATCCTCACCGTGTCGCCAGTCCCGTTGACGGCGACGAAATCCGGGCGGCATGTCCTGATGGCAACGATGGAATCGAAATCGATCCTGAGGGCGGTCGCCGGCCAGCTCCGGTCCGGTCATGGATGGGTCGATTACTTCCCGTCCTATGAAATCATCAGCAGCCCGGTCTTCGGCGGCCAGTTCTTCGAAGCCAATATGAGAAGCGTGGCCAAGGCCGGGGTCGATTTCGTGATGGACAGCTTCTTCGCCGACCTGAACCGCAAGTTCGGCGCGGACGCGGCGCCAGCCAAGGCCAAGGCCAAGCCCAACCCGCTGAATCCGCTCAACCTGCTGCGCCGCCGCCCACCCGCCGGCGGGTCCGATGCCGAGACCGCGGAAGATGTCGTGTGCGAGGAACAGCTGCTGGAAGCGTTCGGAAAACAGCCGTGAGACGTGTCTGCGTCATCGGCAACAGCCACACGGCCTGTCTTAAGCTGGCGTGGGACGAGCTGAGGCCCCGGCTCGCGAATATCGACCTGACCTTCTTCGCCGCCCGCAAAGCGGGCATGAAGGACCTTCACTCCACGCCCGACGGGGTTATGGTGCCGATGTCGAAGCGGTTGAGCCGGGCCCTGATGCATACATCGGGCGGACAGAGCGTCATCGACCTCAGGCGCTACGATTCCGTGATGCTCGTCGGGCTGACCGCAGGCTATCCGAAGTACGGCTACTTCACCCATGCCGTGGCCTGCCAGGCGATGCTGGACCATATTCCGACGACGCCGGCCTATGAGATGGTCAGGAAGATCCGCGACGTCAGCGATATTCCGATCTTCCTCGCGCATCAGCCGCTGCACAAGGAAGCCGAGGCAGGGGACGAGGACGACAAGCTTCCGATGCGCAGCATGGAGAGCGACGGGCTGCTGCCCTATCGCAAGGTCGTCGAGGCCATCAATGACGGGCTGTTCCGCGGCCTGCGCGCCAAGCTTCTGGGGCAGCCGGCGCAAACCATCACCAAATGCTTCTACACCAAGTCGGAATACGGCATCGGCTCGGTCCGGCTGGACCTGGGCGACGGCGGCGAGGAGTCGGAGGACGACCGGGCCCATATGAATACCCGTTTCGGCGACATCTACCTGTCGACCCACCTCAGGGCGATCGCCTGCTAGCCGCTTCTAACCCTTCGTCTTCAGGAACCTGATCAGCGGCCACTGCTCGGCCGTGTGGGTCAGATGCCAGGCGTTGCGGGCGAGGAACACCGGCTCGCCGTCATGGTCGTCGGCCAGCGCGCTCGTATTGCCGTCGATGAAGCGCTTGAGCTCGGCCGCGCTGTCAGCCTGGACCCAGCGGGCAGTGGACAGCGCCGCCTGCTCGAAGAACACCGGCACCTCGTATTCGGTGCGGATACGGTCGGCCAGCACGTCGAACTGCAGCGCGCCGACCACGCCGACCACCCAATTGGCGTCCATCTTCGGCTTGAAGACGCGGGTCACCCCCTCCTCCGCCAGCTGCTCCAGCGCGCGGCCCAGATGCTTGGCCTTCATCGGGTCCTCCGGCCGCACGCGCTGGAGAAGTTCCGGCGCGAAGCTCGGGATGCCGGTGAAGACCAGCGGCTCGCCCTCCGTCAGCCCGTCGCCGATCCGCAAGGTGCCGTGATTGGGAATGCCGATGATGTCGCCTGCCCACGCCTCATCCGCCAGCTCGCGGTCGGCGGCCAGGAACATCAGCGGGTTGTGCACCGTCATCGGCTTGCCGGAGCGGACATGCAGCATCTTCATGCCGCGTTTGAAATGGCCCGAGGTCAGCCGGCAGAAGGCGATGCGGTCGCGATGCTTGGGATCCATATTCGCTTGAATCTTGAACACGAAGCCCGACACCTTGCTCTCGCCCGGATCGACCGCACGCTCCGTCGTCGGCGCGGGGCGCGGCGGCGGCGCCATGTCGGCCAGCCCGTCCAGCAGCTCCTTGACGCCGAAATTATTGACGGCGCTGCCAAAGAACAGCGGCGACAGATGCCCCTCGCGATAGGACTGGAGGTCGAGCGGCTTGCACAGCACCCGCGCCATCTCGACATTCTCGCGCAGCGCCTCGGCCGCATCGGCCGGCAAGGCCGTGTCCAGCGCCGGATCGTCCAGCGCGATTGCCGGGCCGCCGTCGCGCCCGCCGCGCTCGATCAGCACCAGCCGGTCGGCGCGCAGGTCATAGCAGCCGAGGAAGGCGCGGCCGCTGCCGATCGGCCATGAGGCCGGGGCGATATCGAGCTGGAGCTGCTGCTCGATCTCCTGGATCAGGTCGAACGGGTCCCGCCCCTCGCGGTCCATCTTGTTGATGAAGGTGACGATAGGCACGTCGCGCAGACGGCAGACCTCGAACAGCTTGCGGGTCTGTTCTTCGATGCCCTTGGCCGCGTCGATCACCATCACCGCGCTGTCGACCGCGGTCAGCGTGCGATAGGTATCCTCGCTGAAATCCTCGTGGCCCGGCGTGTCGAGCAGGTTGAAGGTGCAGCCGCGGTAATCGAAGGTCATGACCGAGGAAGCGACGGAGATGCCGCGCTCCCGCTCCACCTTCATCCAGTCCGAACGCGCCCGGCGGGCGTCGACCCGCGCCTTGACCGCGCCGGCCGCCTGAATGGCGCCGCCGAACAGCAGCAGCTTTTCCGTCAGCGTGGTCTTGCCGGCGTCAGGGTGGGCGATGATGGCGAAAGTCCGCCGCCGCCGGATTTCGGGCGGCAGACGGTCCTCGGTTTCGGTGAAAGACAATGTCTGGTCAGGCATGGGCGCTAAGTGGCGGGCGTAGCCCCGCCTGTCAACCCGAGCGGGCTACCTGGACCACCAGTCCAGCGCATTCCACCAGCCGCCGTCGAGGCGGGTCAGGATGGTGGCGGTCAGCGATACAAAGGCGACCATGGCCGCGAGTTGGCGGCGATGAGAGACCGGTGCATGGCGCACCAGCGGCTCGACAGGCTCGACAATCGCCGGCTGCGGCGCCAGGTCGAGCCACAGCGCCTCGAGCACGGCCAGCCGGTCGGCATTCTCCGGCTCGCGCCGCCATGCCTCGAACGCTGCCCGCTCCTGATGCAGCATCACACCCCGGCGCGACGCCGCGAACCAGCGCGCGGTCTCTTCGTCTTTATCGACCATTGGCTTACCAACCATTGGCGGCCTGTCCTGAATTCCGCATCGCTGACTCAGACGTTCGCGCCCGCCGATACCTCAGGCGCCGCGGTCCCGCCCCATCGCCCGGACCAGGCGCAGCATGGCCTCGGCGATATGTTTTTCGACCGCGCTGGGGCTGATGCCCATCTCGCGGGCGATGGCGACATAGCTCATGCCCTCGAACCGGTGCAAGCGGAAGGCCAGGCGGCAGCGCGGCGGCAGGTCGGCGATCACGGCCAGTGCCTGCTCCAGCCGCTGCTTGCCGGCCAGCACGCGTTCGGGATCGGCCGCCGGATCGGGCCGTGTCTCAAGCTCGGCCGCAGGATCGATGGCGATCCGCTCGCGGGCGCGCGACCGTTCGGCATCGACGAACAGATTGCGCGCGACCCGGAACAGATAGCGCAGCGGATCGTCGATCGCGCCGGCATCCTTGACCTGGAGCATGCGCACCGCCGCGTCCTGGCCGATATCCTCGCCGTCCAGCGCGCGGCGCGCGCCCATCCTGTTCAAATGGGGACCGATCTCACGATAGGCGGATGCCAATCTCAGCTTCGCCTTGCCGTCGTTTCCCCCGGACCCTGTCGTCATCGCCTTCTTCCCGCGCCGAAACCCCTGTCACGGCCTGACCGAGCTTAACCGGATATCGAAACCGGCACACTATTTCATAAATTAAAACAACCGCCGGAAATCGCGAAATTTCAAACATTAGACAGGGACGGCGCGCCGTAGCATGATCCGGGCAAGGGCTTAATATTCTTGGGGAGTCGTTCTGATGTTCAGCGAATTCAAGGCCTTTGCGCTGCGCGGCAATGTGATCGACCTGGCCGTCGGCGTGATCATCGGCGCGGCCTTCACCGGCATCGTCAATTCGCTGGTGACGGACATATTGATGCCGCCGCTGGGTATCCTGCTGGGCGGGATCGATTTCTCGGACTTTTTCGTCGTGCTGAAGGGGCCGCATCCCGAGACGCTGGCCGCGGCCAAGACCGCCGGGGCGGTGACGATCAATTACGGATTGTTCCTGAACGCGATCATCCGCTTCATCATCGTCGCCTTCGCGATCTTCATGCTGGTGCGCTGGATCAACCGCCTGTTCGCGGCGACCAAGTCCGCGCCTGCGGCGCCGACCAAGACCGAGGTGCTGCTGGGCGAAATCCGCGACGCGCTGAGGGCGCGGCC
>CAZNNJ010000259.1:0-7344 GCA_964574305.1 uncultured Rhodospirillales bacterium
GATGGCGAATTCGCCCTGACCGCGCTGGATCAGGTCGCCTGGAACGGGGCGCCGGTGGCGCGGCTGGCCCAAGGCGGCACGCTGCTGAAGCCCAGGATCGTGCCGCTGGAAAGCGACCTGCTGGTCTCGGGCGAGAGCGACCGCATCCGCGACCGCGTCGCCGCCTGGCTGGAAGCCGAAATCCCTCGCCGCCTGCCGATGCTGGGGGCGATTGCAGACGCGGCGCTGGAGGGACCGGCGCGTGGCCTCGCCTTCCAGCTCGCCGATTCCCTGGCGCCGGTCGACCGGGCGCGGGCCGAGCCCTTGATCGCCGGGCTGACGCACAAGGACAAAAGCCGGCTGGCACGGCTCGGCGTCACCATCGGGGTGGCCTATGTCTTCCTGAAAGGCCTGACCAAGCCGGCGGCGCTGACCCTGCTGCGCGCCCTGTGGCGGGCCGGGCACGAAACCTGGGGAGAATTGCCGCTGCCGCCGGCCGGGCGGGTCTCGGTCGCCGCCGAAGCCAATATAGATCCCGGCTATTACACCGCCATCGGCTTCCCGGTTGCCGGGCCGCGCGCCGTCCGGGTGGACATGCTGGACCGGCTGATCGCGCGGCTGCAGCGCGCCACTGTCCGGGGAATCATGCCGCCCGACCCGACCATCGCGCAGGTGCTGGGCTGCGGCAACGAGGAGGCGGACCGCGTGCTGGCCGCGCTCGGCTGGTCCCGGCGGGAAGCGGAGGGCGTCGTCGCCTATCGCTGGCAACGCCCCGTCCAGCCTCAGAAAACCCCGCGCCGCCGCGTGCCGCCCTTGACCCACGACGAGCGGTCTCCCTTCGCCGTGCTCAAGCAGCTCAGCGTGGCGAAATGACGGAAAGCGGGAAAATCCGTCTCGACAAGTGGCTGTGGCATGCCCGCTTTGCCAAGACGCGCAGCCTGGCCGCCAGATTGTGCGAGGCGGGCATCCGCATCGACGGCACGCTGGTCTTGAAGCCCGGCGCCACCGTCAGGCCCGGCCAGGTGCTGACTTTCGCGCTGGGCCGCCATGTGCGGGTGATCGAGCTGGTGGCGATCGGCGTCCGGCGCGGCCCGGCCGAGGAGGCGCGGACACTCTACCGCGACCTGGCGCCACCGGCCGCCGAAACGGCGATGCCCAGGGACATGCCGTTTTAGGGTCGGTGGACAGCAGGATCGCCGGCCGCGGGCCCTGACAGGAAAAATTCCCGCTCGCCGGGAATAACTGGCCGATGAAGCCGTCCTAAATCGCGAAGACGGCGTGCTCACGAAACATCCACAGGCTTGGCGATCACATGATCGCTAGTGTGCACCTTCGAGAAGCGCCGTATCGGGAAATTCCACTGAGCTGTTCACGCCTTATCTAGGATACGGCGACGGGAGTTTTTTGCCAGTATTTGGCCTAATCTTAGATACGGGGCTGATCCATGAAGACAAGATTCCTGGCGACTTCGTTGCTCGCCTCCGCGATGGCGATTTCGTCTTGGCAGACCGCCGGCGCGCGGGATTGGCCGATGTTCGGCGGCAGCATCGAAAACCAGTCGAGCACCGTCGATGAAACCGCCATCTCGCCCAGGAACGTTTCCCAGCTGAAGGTGAAATGGGTTGCCACGACCGGCGGCGATGTCTCGGCCAAGTCCGCGGTGGCGAACGGCATCGTCTATTTCCCCGACTGGGGCGGCAATATCTGGGCGCTGAACGCCGCGACCGGCAAGGCGGTCTGGCATCGCCAGCTGTCGTCATACGGCCTGCCCGCCCATACCCTGTCGCGGAGCAGCCCGGCGGTGGTGAACGGCATTCTCTATATCGGCACCCAGACCAGCGCCACGATGCTGGCGATCGATGCCGCGACCGGCAAGCTGAAATGGAAAACATTGGTCGACGACCATCCGCGGGCCGTGATCACCGGCTCGGCAGCGGTCTTCGGCGGCAAGGTCTTTATCGGCGCCGCATCGTCGGAGGAAGCCGCGGCCAGCAACCCGGCCTATAAATGCTGCTCGTTCCGGGGCAGCTTCTCCGCTCTCGACGCGAAGACCGGCGAGATCGCCTGGAAGACTTTTACCGCGCCCGAGGGCTATAACGGCGTTGGCGTCTGGGGCAGCAATCCGGTGGTCAATGCCCAGCGCAAGCTGGTCTATATCGGCACGGGCAACAACTATGCCGACGCCATAGCCCCCGCCTTCGTCAGCTGCATCAAAGACGGTGGCACCGTGGCCAAATGCACGTCGCCCGACGATCATGTCGATTCAATGCTGGCCTTCGACATGGCGACTGGCGCCATCAAATGGTCCAAGCGCCTGGCAACCACGGACAACTGGAACGTGGGTTGCTTCGTCGGCCCGGCCGGCACCGGCAACTGCCCGAAGGATGAAGGCCTGGACAAGGACTTCGGCTCGGCGCCCAACGAATTCTCCATAGCGGGGCACGGCACCGTCATCGGCGCCGGGCAGAAGAATGGCGTCTATACCGTGTTCGATGCCGACACCGGCGAAAAGGTCTGGTCCCGCTTTGTCGGCCCCGGCTCGGCTCTCGGCGGCATGGAATGGGGTACGGCCACCGACGGCCGGCGCATCTATGTCTCGATCAGCAATTTCAATAAGCAGAAGTACAAGGCCGGCGACGCCGGGTCCTGGGCCGCGCTGAACAAGGCGACCGGCGAGATCGAGTGGCAGGTGCCGGATCCGAACGGCACGATCGATATCGGCTCGATGAGCGTCTCGAACGGCGTCGTCTTTGCCGCCTCGATGGGCACGGCGCCGAGCCAGTCGAACATGTTCGCGCTCAATGCCGCGACCGGCAAGATTCTGTGGAATTTCGCCTCCGGCGGCTCAGTCATGGCCGGCGCGGTCGTTTCGGGTGGTGTCGTCTATTGGGGCTCGGGCTACGCCAATCTCGGCATCCCCGAATTCAAGGGCAACAACAAGTTCTACGCCTTCTCGATCGGCGGGAAGTAGCAGACCTTCCCGTCCCGATCCGCCTTACACAACCTGCATCCAAAGGAGTTCCCGATGACCTGGACGACACCGAAAGTCACCGAAATCGCCGTCGGCATGGAAATCAACTGCTATGCTTGTGCCGAGATTGCCGGCAGGTCGGTCAGCGGCGATATCGAGCGCGCGACCGGCATCGCGAACTGAACACCGCCCGTCTCAGGAAAAACCGGGGAAGAAGTCTTCTTCCCCGGTTTTTTCGTATCCGGCCCATTCCGCCGGTAACGCAAGGCTTACCCCGCGAACATCACCGCGTCGCCAGGTTGGCGATACCCCAGATGGAATCGTTGAGCACATAGCCCCTGAGCCTGTCCTCGTTGACCTTGCCGATCGGAAGGGTGTTGTTGGTGAAGTCAAGCAGGCCGGGCTTGCCCTGCTGATTGAACGCCGCATAGGCGTGGCAGGTGGTGCAGGATGATCGCGCGATCGGGGACTTCGAATTGATCCGCTCGATCACCGAATTGCCGAGCAGCCGCGGCTTCCCATCCGGCTGAACGAAGCCGATCTCCGTACCCTTGAGGCAGTAATTCTCCCACACCGGGAATAGGCCGGCAGCGTGCATCATCGCCTTCAGCGCCGGCGTCTTCTCGCATAGGCCGTAATTCCGGTTGGGTGACGCCTTGGGCTCGACATCAGGCTCTACGGCGCCGAAATCATCATGGCAGCCGATCGTGTCGCAGCGGCCGGGATTGAGGCGGTGCTCGAAATCCGACCAGAGCTTGCTCTTGATCTGCTTGGTCATGAAGTGGAAGCCGACCAGCGCGAATTCGTCCGTCACCCGCCCCGACGTGGCGGTGGCGACATAATAATTCTCGTGCACGAAGTCGCGGCCGACGGTGACCCCATAGACGCGTTTGATCCAGGCGATCAGATCCGGCAACCGAACCCAGTCGCCCTTGAACTCGATCGCATCGGCCGGCAGATCGACCTTGAGATGCGCCTTCCAGGCGCGGGCCAGGCCAGCGGTCGAATAGAGCCCATTGGAGACGATATATTGATAGGTCGCGAAGTTGCGCCGTATCTCTTCGCCGATGCAGCCGGTTGGGGGGAAGTTGCCGGCCTGGGCGTCCAGTGGCGTGAAGCACTGGTCGGGCCGGACCGTCAGGCTGTGCGGCGCGCCGCCGGGCGCCATCCGGCTCGGCTGGAGCACCTTCGGTGCCCCGGGCACAGGAAAATGCGGCTGGGCGGTATAGACGTCCTGATCCGACGCCCAGGTTTCGAATTCCACCGTGTGGTTGGCTGGATTTCCCGAGGGCGCGACGATCTGCGAGAAAGTCTGCCACGCCGCCATGTCCGACGACTGGCCCCAGGGCAGCTTCTCGCTGATTGCCCAGGCCGGGACAGCGCAAAACCCCATCAAGGTCGCCAAGCCGGCGCACCGGTGCAACATCTTCCAGCCGTCGCGACGAACGACGCGGGGGAGCCGTGGTGAGTTCAATTTCGTCATCCCGATCGAGATTACTCTAAGACGGGAGACGCGCGGCGGGGCAGGGTTATTCCCTAACATTCGCGCCAAGCCATCGATCCCTATTTCCCCTGAAAGTCCGGCTTTCTTTTTTCGATGAAGGCGGTGCAGCCCTCATGAGCGTCGTCGGTGTCGAACACCAGGCCGATCATCGCATGCTCGTGGCGCAGCGCGGCGTGGAGGGGCATTTCTCCACCGTCGACGATCGAGCGCTTGAGGAATTTCAGCACCAGCGGCGATTTCCGGGCCATGGCGGTGGCCATCTTCATCACCGCCTCCATCAACGCGCCGTCGGGCACGACCTTATTGATCAGGCCCAGCCGCTCGGCCTCGGCCGCGGTGATGCGGTCGCCGATGAACATCATCTCCTTGGCCTTGCAGAGCGGGATCTGGCGGATCAGCCGCTGCGACCCGCCGGCACCAGGGAAGAGGCCGAGATTGATCTCGGGCAGGCCGAGCTGCGCCGATTCCACGGCGACGCGGATGTCGGTCGACAGCAAGAGCTCGGTCCCGCCGCCCAGGCCCCAGCCGTTGATCGCGGCCATGGTCGGCTTTTCCCAGATTTCGATCCGGCGGAAGACGGCATGGATGCGCTCGCCGAAATCGATGTAGTGCTCCAGGCCGCGGCGCGTCACCAAGTCGGGGATGTCGCCGCCGGCGACGAAGGCCTTGTCGCCCGCCCCGGTAAAGACCAGCACCCTGACCGACGGATCCTTCTCCGCCCGGATCACCGCCGCCTCCAGCGCCTCCAGGGTCGGCAGGTTCAGCGGGTTCAGCGATTTCGGCCGGTTCAGCGTGATGATCGCGACCCCGCCGTCCTCGGCATAGGTGACCAGGTCTTCGGACATGTTTTCTCCTTACGACAACAAACGGCGGACCGCCGCGATGATGGTGTCATGATTGGGCAGGTAGCGCCGCTCCAGCGCCTTGGCGACCGGCGACGGCATGAAGGGCGCGCCGACGCGCAGGATCGGGGCGTCCAGCTCATCGAAGCCGATATCGGCCATGCGCGCGGCGATCTCCGCTCCGATGCCGAAAGCCTCGACCGCCTCATGCACGATCAGCAGCCGGTGCGTGCGGGCAAGCGAGGCCAACACCGCCGCCTCGTCCCAGGGTTGCAGGCTGCGCAGGTCGATTACCTCCGCCTCGATTCCCTCCGCCTCGAGGGTGGTCGCAACCTCTTTCACCGCACGCAATGCGCCACCATAGGACACGATGGAGAGGTCCCGGCCCGGCCTCAGCGTCGCCGCCTTGCCGATGGGCAGGATCGGCAGCGCATCCGGCTCCGGCACCCGGGTGGCGTAGAGCCCCTTATGCTCGACCACGATCACGGGATCGGGATCGTCGATGGCGGCGCGCAGCAGGCCGTAGGCACCGGCCGGATCGCCGGGGCAGACGACCTTCAGCCCAGGCACATGGGCGAACCAAGCCTCCAGGCACTGCGAATGCTGCGGCCCCGATCCGGCGCCGCCGCCATGCTGGGTACGCAGCACCATTGGCACGGAGCATTGGGCACCGAACATGGTCCGCATCTTCGCCGCCTGGTTGACCACCGCATCCATGGCGAAGGTCATGAAGTCGATGAAGGAAATCTCGACGATCGGCTTCAGGCCCGACAGGGCCGCCCCCACCGCCATGCCGACGATGGCGGCCTCCGAGATCGGCGTGTCGCGTACCCGCTCGGGCCCGAACCTGTCGCGCAGCCCCCGCGTCGCGCCATAGACCCCGCCCGCCCCGGCGACATCCTCGCCGAACAGCACGACGGTCGGATCGGCGGCCATGGCATCCGCCATCGCGCGGTTGACGGCGTGGTTGTAGCGCAGCTCGGCCATCAGCTTCGCACTGCGGTATAGACGCTCGCCGCCGCATCGGCCCATCCCGGGTTGGGCGCGGCACGGGCGAAGGCGATGGCGGCGGCGATCTCCGCCGCGACCTCGGCATCAATGCGGGCGGCGCTATCGTCGGTCAGGAAACGTCGCGCAATCGTCAGGGGATCGCGCGCCGCCGCCTTCTCGCGGTCGGCGGGGTCGCGGCCGCGCTGCGGGTCGCCTTCATAATGGCCGCCGACGCGCAGCGTGTCGCATTCCAGGATCATCGGGCCGTTGCCGGCGCGGACCTGGGCGACCGCCTGCCCGGCCGCCTCGGCCACGGCGGCCACGTCGTTGCCGTCGACTGCACGGTACGGCACGCCATGGGCCGCAGCCAGCTTCTCCAGCGTGAAGACGATCTGGTGCCGGGTCTCCTGGAACTCGCCCCAGCGGTTGTTCTCGCAGACGAACAGGACCGGCAGCGTCCACAGCGCCGCCAGGTTCAGGCATTCGTGCAGCAGCCCCTCGGCCATCGCCCCATCGCCGAAGAAGGCCACGGCGACGGCATCGCGCTTCAGCACCTGGTGCGCCAGCGCGCTGCCCAGCGCCAGCGGCATGCCGGCGGCGACGATGCCGTTGGCGCCCAGCATGCCCTTGGACACGTCCGCCACATGCATCGACCCGCCCCGCCCGCGGCAGGCGCCGGCATCGCGCCCCAGCAGCTCGGCGAAGAAGGCATCGAGCGCCATGCCCTTGGCGATGGCGTGGCCGTGCCCGCGATGGGTCGAGGTGATCGTGTCGGCGGGGGCGAGCACGTCCATCACCCCGGCGGCGATCGCCTCCTGGCCGATGGACAGATGGATGAAGCCCGGAATCAGCCCCTCGGCCAGCAGCTCCGCCAGCGCCTCCTCCGCCCGCCGGATGGTCAGCACCATGCGGTAGAGGCGCTGAAGATGCGCCGTGTTTTCAGCCGTTTCCGTCGTCTTCCCCATGGGGCTGGGATATGCAGCGTTTGCCGGCCCCTGTCTATCCATTGACGATCGACACAACACCCATATTTGCATATGCTGAGACATATGCTGGAG
>CAZNNJ010000260.1:0-7326 GCA_964574305.1 uncultured Rhodospirillales bacterium
ACAGCGACGCTTTTCGCCACGGAAGGAGCCAATATAGCTATTCTGTCATTGGGCGAGGCTGAAAATCGCGAGGCACGGCGTACGATTGAAGATTTGGGCGTCGAATGCCTGACCATCACCGGAGACGTAACAATAGCACGCGACATGGAGGCCGCGATCGATGAAACATGCGTCCGGTTCGGTGGTCTACATTATGCCTTCAACAACGCAGGGATAGGGCAAAATATGAACCTCATCTTCGACCAGGCCGAAGATGAATATGATCAGCTTTTCGCGATCGATGTTAAGGGAGTGTGGCTGGGGATGCGGTATGAAATTCCAGCCATGCTTCGCACGGAAGGTGACTGCGCAATCGTCAACGCGGCTTCGACTGCGGGCCTAAAGGCGCCGGCCCGGCAAATCATTTATTCCGGATGCAAACACGCGGTCGTCGGAATGACCAAGGGCGCAGCTCTCGACCATGCGGCGGATCGAATCCGCGTTAATGCCATCGCCCCGGGAATGGTGAACACGGAGATGATCCGCCGGTATTGCGCGGCGAATGCCGCCCATGCCCAAGCTATTATCGACCAGCATCCGATGAAATGTACGACGGAACCCGAGGAAGTTGCCGCGGCAGTCCTGTTCCTGTGCCGTGACGCCACTAAAACAACAGGGGCTGTCCTATCAGTCGATGCGGGCTTATTGCTCAACTAAGCCCGTGGCGTCAGGGAGTAGTCAGACCGCCGTCAACCGGAAAGGCGTGGCCCGTTGTAAAGGTCGCGTCTCGGCACAGGAATAGGACAGCTTGTGCCACTTCCTCTTTTGCGCCGATTCGGCCCATTGGGTGAAGGGCCGCAGCTTGAGCGCCTGCTTCTGGAAATTTCGCGCTAAAGCGGAGATTCATATCGCCAGTGGTCGCACCTGGACAGACCGCGTTAATCCTGACCCCCGACTTTGCCTGCTCAAGCGCCGCAGATCGTGTCATCCCCACTACCGCGAACTTCGCGGCCGCATAAAGCGATTGGTATGCGACGCCGACCAGGCCAGCAGCTGAAGCATTGTTGCAAATTGCCCCACCTCCCGACGCAATGATCGCCGGGATTTCGTACTTCATCCCCAGAAAAGTCCCCTTCACATTGACATCGGTCTGTTCAGCATACTCAGCCTCGGACAACTCCGTTATCGGGAGCGGAGTCTGCTCAACCCCGGCATTGTTAAAGGCATAATGCAGTCCGCCGAACTCCTGCATAGTACGTTCAACCGCCGTGGCAATCGCCTTCTCGTCCGCGACATCCCCCGAAAAGGTAAGACATCTTACGCCGCATCGCTCGATTTCAGCTCGCGCTGCCTCATTTCGTTCGGCACGCCGTGCATAAATCGCTACGTGAACACCGAGCCGTGCGAATAGAAGCGCGGCAGCCAAACCAATCCCGGTATTGCCTCCGGTCACAAGAAGACTCTTGCCCTCCATGGCCGCCCCTTAGCTACCTTGACGGGGGTCAATGATACGCCCGGTGAAAGTCCCCTCAACCGCAGCCAAATAGGACTTTGCGGTATCTGCGACCGTCATCGTCGGCGAATAGGCCACAGCGTCAGTCATGCCAGAACTTTCGAGACTTTCGACGGTGAATACCGGGCTGATGGCGTTGATGCGGAGGCCGCGCGGCAGGTCTAGTGCCGCGGCCCTGCAGAAGCCGTCGACTGCGGCATTTACCATGGCAATTGCCGAGACCCCCGGGATCGGCTCCACACTCAGAAAGCCGCTTGAAAGTGTAAACGACCCTCCGTCGCGAAGATGCGGCACACCATTCTGAACGATGCTGATTTGTGCCAGCACCTTTGCCCGGAAGCTGGCCATATAACCGTCCGCAGCGAGTTGCTCCAGGCGTCCGACCGCACCGGCCCCAAATGTGCATACGATGGCGTCAAGCAGCCCCAGCCGGCTGAAGCAATCTTGAACAGAAGCCGGCGATTCAGCATCGAGAACGACATCCCCACCCGATCGGGCGGCCCGAATGACATTGTGGTTCTGCGCCAGAAGACTTCCGACCACAGATCCTATCAGGCCGGTCCCACCGATCAGCAGAATTTGCTTTTTCTCTCCCATGACTCCCTCGAGCTAGTTACTTGGAAGTGTCTGAACGGTGTCGTTGAAATAAATTTCAGCGCGACGATGCTTGATCCGCCAGCCATCTTCGGTTCTGACGAGCACGTCGTGGAAAGCGCCCGCGCTATCGAAGCGCTCGCCCTTCGCGTCGCCGGTCTTAACTTTGTGAATTGCGAAGAAGTCGGTCCTCGCCGTCGCAGTGTCACCATCGAGGAAAACGACGGGAAGGCTAAGCATATGCTGCCAACCGGCAAATCCCGACATCCGGCCGGGTTGCCCCGACTGTCCTCGCATCCAGACTGCCAACTCTCGAAATGAGCAGATCGGCGCGCCGGCAACCGTATAATCAATAATGGCATCAGGCGCGAACACCTGAGCCCACTGCTCCACGACGGCACCATCATCGCCTTGGTGACCATCCTGTCCCAGGGCATATAGCGCAATGACGTCCTGGATCGCGAACCGGTCGGCGGCCCAAGTTTGGCCTTTGATTGCTGCTCGATCAACCACAGCTTAGCCCCTGTCTTAGGTCGCCCACCTTAACTGATGAATAATCAGTTATCTCTCGCTTGCTCAACGGTGTCGATGTTGCCGGCCTTCGAAAAAACATACAGCTTGGCGGAGCTACTCGAAGAAGAGCTCCGCCTCCTGCATGCCGCGAAATAGAAGTGAAGAGCCCCCCAAAGATTGGCGCAAAAGCAACAAGCCACAGCTTCTCGAAGATGTTGGCCCAATCCGTCGCTGATTAGGCCGGCAACGAGGGGGCCCGCGCCAGCGCCGATCAAATTTACAAGCAGTTGAACAAAGGCCGCTACAACACCGCGAATCTGCGGCTTCACGACGGTCATGGTCAGTGCGAAACCGGGGCCCATCCAGGCGCCATTAAAAAAGGCAAAGGCGCAGAGCAAAAACGCCGAAGCTCCCCACGAGGGGGCAAATAGCATGCCGAGACCAATCGGAACCATGATCAGGACGCAGGCCGCAGCAACCAATGCGGGTCCTTCGGAGCGCACCCTCGTAATTCGGTCCGACACCCGCCCGCCCACAAATGCGCCCCCCGCCTGAAAGATCGCCGCAATGGCAACCAGGCGTCCCGCATCCGCAAGATGCATTCCTTGATATCGTATGAGAAAGGACGTCACCCAGGTCCACAGAGTTCCGGCAACAAACCCACCGAGCGTGATGCCGGCCGCCAAATGCAGAAGTGCTGCGTTCGTTAAAATTCCGCGAGCCGCATCCACCAGAGGAACGCGGCCAACAGATCGAATGCCGACAAGTGCGTCCGGGACATTGCGCGTGGGATCTTTCAGAACCACCAAAATCGTGCCGGCAAGAAAAAGCCCGGGCATCCCCGCCAACAAGAAGGCAGCCCTCCATCCGAAAGCTGCCGCGACGGCGGATCCTACAAAAAAACTCGCCGCAACACCGGCAGCGGTGCCGAAATAGAAAAAGCCGATCGCAGAGCTGCGCCGGGTTTCTGGCAAAATATCCGAGATATATGACATGACCGTAGGAGCGCCGCCGGCTTCCGCGCCGTTGACTCCCATCCGCGCAATCAGGAGGGGAACATACCCTCGAACGAAGCCGCCCGTCGCCGTGAAGGCACTCCAAATTGCAAGCAGCGCCGCAAGCAGCCGCATACGGTTAATCCGATCGATCATTCGCCCGATCGGTAAACAGGCGATAGAAAATGCTATCGCCGGCCCAAAACTGCCTACGAACGCGACCCTTCCGTCACTGAGCCCGAATTCCCGCTTGAGTGGCTCAATAACAACCGCAATGATTTGGCGGTCGAGCGAAAGCACAAAATACACAAGCATAAGGAGCAGCAGCATCGTCCGCTCCCCGGCGGCCATGCCCGGAACTGGTTCTTGGCCGCCTTCCCTCACTGTCCGGTCCGTCGACTTGTCGAACGAAATAAGATTCACCTTAGCGTTCCAAGCTTCTCATCCAGCTATCCATCCGCGAGAACATCTCAAACCGTGTGCTGGCAAAAACATGACAATGGGCGGATCGCCGCAAGAAATGGAGAGTAATGTCGGGCGAGCTCCTGAAATATGATGGCTCGCGATATGGATCGGGGGCGACGTCACGCTCCGATAGGCAAAGATAAATTGGCACATCGATCTTCGCAGCATCCTCAACGACGATGCCCGTAGTGAGACCCTGGACCCGCAAAATGTAAGGAACGGCCACGTCAAGTGTGTCGTCATACGCGATCACTTCTTCCGGCACGTCCTCCCAATGGTAGAACGGCCGCAGGCGGACGCGATCGAGATGACTATAGTCCGGTTTGGAGTAATCAAGCGGCCTGGTTGTGTTCCGCGCCTTACCATCAACAACAACCTCAACGCCGGCCGCCGTGTACCCCAATATTAGAAGTTTCTCGTAGGTTCGGAACTCGGCCTGCTCGGTAATAATTTGCATGCCGCCGAGAGAATGACCGCCACCAACTTTATGAAATTCGGCGATCGGCGGCAGGCCCGGGACAAGATCTCCGTGTCTGAGCCTGTCATAGAGCTGCTCCATCGCCGCAGCGTTCGCCAACGCGGCAATTTGGCGTGTCACCTGCATCTGCTGCGGCGCCCGGGAGCTATCTCCAATCCCCAGGATATCCGGGAGCACAACGAAATAGCCTCGCCCACTTAGATACTCGGCCAGACTGTAGTCATTCCGACCCGGCACTTGCGCGTGGAAATAGCGCTTGTCGTAGGTTCCACCGTGCAGGAGCGTAACGACCGTCGGCCGGCCCCCACTATCCAGCCGCATCCTTTCGGGGGTGAAGAGCCAGACGGCTACCGAAAGGCTCTTTCCCTGGGTGATTTCGGGCGAAATTCTCCCAGTAACGTCGATTTTCAGACTATGGGGGTCCATCTCGCAGCCCTCGACCTTCGCGGTTGCTACCGAGCCCCGAAACCTCAGGTAACTCGTTGGGGAAGGAAACAGCCACTTCAGATCTCGGCACCCGGTAGCAGAACTGACTAGTAATCGGTTTTTTTGAGGATTGCAATCCTAGCGAAGGAATTTTCGTTCGCATTTAAGAAGGAAAACGCGTTAATAGCTGGACATTCAGGCACTGACCAACGTGATGACGTCAGCCGTCACATCATCTTGCCGCCCACAATGACAGACACTACGTCAGTTCCAGAGCGAGAATCGGAGAGCCCTATGGCGGATAATGATCGAAGAGAACGCGGCATCACGCTGGTTCGCGACATGATGGGAGAAACGATCAGCGAAAAGCTGCGCATAGCAGCATCAGCCGATAAATTCGGCTCCGACATCACCCGCATGGCGGTCGATCACGCGTTTGGCGACGTTTGGGCCCGGAAAGGCTGGGAAAGAAAGTATCGCAGCCTCGTGACGCTCGGAATTCTAATTGCACAGCGGCAGACCGGAGAACTTAAGGAGCATGTGAAGGTCGGTATCGCAAACGGCCTAACAGTTGCAGACCTGGAGGAGGTTCTCATTCAGGCCCTGCCTTATGTGGGCTTCCCGTGTGCAACCCTAGCGAGATCTTCGATCGTCGAGGCGCTACGCGAATTGGATTTCGATCCGCACGCCCGAGTACGAGAAGAGCGGCCACCTCGTTGATGGCCGCTTCTTGCGCTTATTGAAGCGCCGAATGCGAAGGCCGCGGCACGGCAGCAAGCGGCGCCGTGCCGCGGCCGCTCTCAATTGAGCTTCAGCTTTTCGTGAAGCAAAGCCGTAATTTCCGCAGATTGCTTTAGCTCAAGCGCGTGGCCGACGTCCCGGATTTCCTGCCAGTGAGCCTGTACTGCTTCAGCGCTCAGAGAATCCCTTGGAATCACCGCGCCCGCGCCAAGCAAGGTCGCGATCCGCGAGTACCACCCACCGACACCCAAAAACACTTCGCCATTGCTATCGCAGGATGGATGGGACAGGAACGTGACGAGCGGCGCAACGCTCTCAGGGCCCCATACCTCGGCCGGCCGACGCTCGCTTTTTCCATCCTCGGAAAGGGTCAAGCGCGTCGCTGCGACCGGACAGATCGCGTTTGTTGCGATGTTATATTTGGCCCCCTCAATTGCAAGCGTTCTGACTAGCCCCACTAGGCCCATCTTCGCGGCCCCGTAATTAGCCTGCCCAAAATTTCCGAACACGCCAGACGCCGATGTGGTAGCGACCAAGCGACCTCCGTTGCCTGCATCCTTCATGGCGCGAAACGCTGGCCCGAAGACAAAAAACGCCGCCCGCAGATGGACGTCCAATATCGAATCCAGGACCTCGGTGCTGAGCTTTGCAAAACTCACGTCTCGCAAGAAGCCCGCATTACCGATGACAACATCTACCCGTCCCCAGGCATCGATTGCCGTCTTGACGATGCTGGCGCCCCCTTCTTCCGTGGCGACGGAAGCAAAACTCGGAACCGCGTCACCACCGAAGGCTTTGATTTCATCGACGACGAGAGCGGCGGCCTCACTTGCCCCACGTCCGTCCTTGCTGCCTCCGAGGTCGTTGACGACCACTCGGGCGCCACGACGAGCAAGGTCAATCGCATAAGCACGACCCAGCCCGTTGCCCGCCCCGGTAACGATCGCGACGCGACCGTCGAACTTTATCTCACTCATCTGATGCTCCTTTGAAGTGCGAATAATTACACACGGCGCCCCGACCTACCCGCTTCAAACATCGCGCAGTTCGACCTTGCCGCCCTTGATTACGGTTAGTTGTCTCTCCTTGGCCTCTGCCTCGAACGAGACCACATCACGGTCTCGCCACATCCTCACCGCTATCGTCTCTCCGGGAAAAACCGGCGCGGAAAAGCGCACCTTGTGGCTTGCAATGCGCTCAGGCACATAATCGGCAAAAGCCTCGAGGATGGCCCGGCAGGTTATGCCGGAAGTGCAGAGCCCCTGCAGGATCGGCTTAGCGAAACCCGCTCCAAGAGCCACATCGGGATCGATGTGGAGAGGATTGCGGTCACCGGAAAGCCGATAAATCGCTGCCTGATTGGGTTGCGTGGCAAATTCAAGCACCCGGTCGGGAGACCTGCTCGGCATTGAGTGCGGCGGCTCGCCGCCCTCAGAGGGACCGCCAAATCCGCCGTCCCCGCGGGCGAATACCGTTGCGAGACGCGTGGCTAGCGGCTCACCGCTGTCTATTTCTCTCAATACGGTCTCGGTGACGATTACGGCCCCTTTTTCCGCCCCTTTATCAGTCACCGATTTTACCCGGCCTGAAGCTATCGCACCGCCCGCCGAAGGAAGCGCCTT
>CAZNNJ010000261.1:0-7322 GCA_964574305.1 uncultured Rhodospirillales bacterium
CAGCGCCATGATTTCAGCGCCATAGCGGTCCCAGCCGCCGATCTGCTCCATCCGCCGCCGCGCCGCCCGCGACATAGCATGGAGCAGGTCGGGCTCCCGGTACAGCAGGGTCAGCGCCTGCGCGATCTCCTCCGAATCGCGAACCGGCACGATAAAGCCCTCCCGCCCGTCCTCGAACAAGTCCTCGGCGCCGGCATTCGCCGTGGCGACGACCGGACAGCCGCAGGCCAGCGCCTGGGCCTGGACCATCGCCAGCCCCTCCTCGACCGAGGGGAGCACCATGACGGACGCGCGGGACATCTGGGCGGCGACCTCGTCGCGGCCGAGCGGGCCCGTGAACTCCACATCGGTCAGCGGATCGCCGCCGAGCATGGCCTCGGTTTCCCCGCCAGGGCTGCCGACGAAGACCAATCTGGCGCCCGGCAGCGCCGCCTGGCGGAAGGCTTTCAGGAGATAGCCGATCCCCTTGCGGACGCTGAGCTGGCCGACGAACAGTACCCGGAAGCCTGGATCGCGAGGGGCGGCCGGGCGGAAATGCTCGAGATCGACGCCGTAGGGAACGACATTGATCTTGGTCTCGTCGACGCCGCTGTCGATGAAGCTGCGCGCGGCGAAATGGGACGGCACGGTGATGGCGTCGGCCTCTTCATACTCGGCCTCCTCGCGCTCGATCAGGCGCGGATGGACCGGGACGAATTGGATACCGGCGCGGTCGTACTCCTCGGCCAGCAGACGCATCTGCCAGCGCAGATGCGTCGAGCCTCGGTCGCAGACATAGCGCCCGCCGCGCTGCTGTACCGTCCGGCCGGTCGCGAGGCCCGAGCCTGACAGGGCCATCAGCACGTCGCAGGGCGGAAGGGTCAGCTTCGCGTAGGCGTCGATTGCGCGGCTGGCTTGCAGCTGGAGCATCTGTCTGACGGCAAGCGGCGCCGGCCGCCCTTCCACCAGCCGATGCAGCGCCGAGACATAGGGGAAGGAGCGGATCAGGCGCGGTTCGACCCGTGTGTTGCGCAGCTTGAACTTGGGGTAGGGGGTGTAGATCGCGCCGAGCCATCCGGCGCGCTGGAGCTGCTCGGCAAGGTCGAAGCTGTGGAAGCGGCCGTGCGTCGTCAGGACCACCCGGGCGGGCGGGCGGCTCACGTCTCGTTCTGGGCTGTCTGCGCCCCCAGCAGCCGTGCGATCCAATAGATGAAATAGAAGCTGACGGCGAATTGCGGCACGACGCGCAGCGCATAATAGAGGATGCCGCCGGCGTCGCTTTCCGAGCAGACATGATAGCCCAGGAACAGCAGCGAGATCGCCAGCACCCCGCTGATCGGCCGGTTCCCGATCGCCAGCCGGTTGACATAGAAGACCAGCAGATAGGCCAGGAAGGTCTTGTAGACCACTGCCCACATGCCGCCGGTGGCATAGGCCTCTGAATCCACCGGGATGGTGAGATAGGTCAGCGCCTCCATGTCGGCGAGGCCCAGGCTGCCGGCGACATAGTCGGTGCTGACCTTGCCGCGTTCCAGCGGAATGTCGAACCAGTTGAGCACGAAATTCGGGAACAGGCCGAGGAGCGTATCGCCTGTGCTGCCGCCCAGCGTCACATAGTTGCCGCCGGTGATCGAGGCGGCCAGCGCGTCCGTCGTCTGGATCAGGCCGATACGGTCGGCGAAGGGAATGGGCCGGCCAAAATAGCGCCCCCAGACCGAATAGTTGATGAAGTCGAGCGGCGTCTCCGCCTTCTCGACGGTGGCCGGGTCGCGGATGATCAGCAGGCCGGCGGTCTCGATCGTGTTCTCGATGCGCTCGGAGAAGCCGAGGAAGCCGCGGTCGTTACGCACGATCAGGATCGCCGGCGACAGGATATAGGCCACGAACAGGCCGAACAGCCCCATCGCGGCGATGGCGCGGTAATTGAAGCGGAAGCCGCGATAGAGCGGGGTGATCAGCGCGATCAGCGGCGGCGCCAGCACGCCTTCGCGCGAATTGCTGGCCAGGCCGATGAAGATCGCGATTCCGAGAACGCTCACCGACCACGGGTCGATGATGGTGCGCCCATTGCTTCGCTTCAGCGCATGGATGACCGCGCTGACCATCGCCACCAGGGGAAAGCCGCGCGACAGCACGGCCAGGAAGTTGGCAGGCGATTCGACGGCGGCATCGTCGGTCGGGTTGCTGAACAGCGGCAGGATCATCAGCACCGACGACATGATGATCAGCCATTCCAGCGTCCGCAGATCGGGATCGCTGTAGGTTCGCGCCCGCGAGACCGGCAGGCTGCGGGCGACCAGGAAGGCCAGCATCAGGCAGGCGAAATAGACCAGCGTCACGGATTCGGTCGTCGTCGGAACGATCAGGTTCTCGTCCAGGGGCTGCAGCAGCGCGATCTTGATGAAGGAGGCGATGATGAGATGCGCCAGCCCGATCGCCAGTACGATGCCGGCATTGATGTCGACGCCGCCGTATTTATAGATCAGGAGGTAGCAGCCGCCCTCCAGCCCGCCCAGCAGGAACAGCGACAGCACGCTGGAGCCTGCCACCGCCAGGATGACGAGCTGGACGGCGATCATGAAGGTGACGAGCTGGGTGAAGTCACGGCGCGACAGGCGCGGCCGGCTGGGAACCGGCAGATCGATCTCTTCGCCCGGGCTGACGCTTGTCATGCCGCCTTCAATCCAGCGGAACGGCGCATTGCATCGCATCCGTGAAGCGGCGGCGGCGGCGGATATAGCCGTATGACTTTGGGTGGAGCATGCCGCGCGGTAGCAGTTTCAGGGCCGTCGAATATTCTCCGTCCTTCAATGCCACCAAACCCCAGTGCAGGTCGAGATAGCGCAATATGTCGGCCGGTGCGGCGGCGCCCGGCTCCGCCCCGAGCCGCTCGTGAACCCGGCCCTTGAGGTAGCGGCTGACATGCAGCCGGTCGCGTGCCGACGGCGCCTCGTTGCCGCTCCACAATGTGCGGCGGACGAGCGTTTCGGGAATGAAGATCGCGTCGCCCCCGGGCGCCAGCCTGATCCAGAATTCGGCCTCGTCGCCGTTCTGGAACCTGATCGGCCGCGCCGCGTTCCAGCCGCCGACCGCAAGCGCCGCCTCCCGCTCATGCGCCACCTGGACCGGCGTGCCGAACGGCGCCTGATCCAGCATCATCAGCCGGGCGACGTCCTTGCGCTCGATCAGGATGGGCTTGCCGGCCGGCAATGTCCTGGTCGGGAACAGCGGTTTTTCGCCGAGATCGACATTCATGGCGACGCAACTCGCGATCTTGGGATCGTAGCCGCTGGCCTGGGCGCCCGCGATTACCGCGCCAATCCGGTGGAGGCAATCGGGCTGCAGGAAATCGTCGTCGTCCAGGTGCTTGATCCAGCTGCCGCGCGCCCGCTCGATGCCGATATTGGCGGTGCCCGAATGGCCGACATTGGCCGGCGTGCGGATATAGGTCGCTTGCGGAAATTGGCGGACGACCGCCTCGGTCTCGTCGGGGGAGCAGTCGTCGACGACGAGGATCTCGCATGGCGCGGTCTGGGCGATGCAGCTTTCGATCGCCCGCTTCAGCATGGCCGGGCGGGCATAGGTCGTGAGCACGACAGACCAGGTGAGAGCGGGAGCCACCGCGTCAGGCCCCACCGTGGCAGCGGGCCAGCGCGTCCGCGAACACCGCCTCGAACCGGTCGGCGATGGTGTCGACCGCGAAATTCGCCTCGGCGAAGGCCCTGCCGTTCTCTCCCATCGCCGTGCGCAGGCCGGGGTCGTCGGCAAGCGCAAGGGTCTGGCCGATAAAGGCTGCATTGTCGTCCGGCGACACAACCCGTCCCGCGCCGACGCTTTCGACGATCTTTGCCGTATCGTTGTCATTCGCCAGCGAGGCGACGACCGGCTTGCCCGCCGCCAGATAGCTGAGAATTTTCGACGGCACGCTGAACGCCGCCGCCTCGGCGCCCAGGATCGCCAGCAGAATGTCGCCGGCTCCCAGCAGCTGGGCATAGAGCTTCATCGGCTGGAATGGCAGGACGGTCAGGTTGCCGACGCAATCGGCCCTCGCGCTCTCCTCCAGCCACTGGGCCGCCTTGCCCTCCGAGACAACGACCACTTCCAGACCTTTGGCGGCGCCGGCGCGCGCGAGGTCGAGCAGAATCGCCGGATTGTGCTTGAGGCCGAGCGTGCCGGTATAGAGCGCGACGGTCTTGTCCTGAAGGCCATGCCGCCGTGCCCAGTCGTTGTCCTTTTCGACAGGGCGGATTTCCGACAGCGGCGCCCAGTTGAGGACCACCGTGACCCGCTCCGGCGCGATGCCCCAATCGGCCAGCGTCGGGATGAACCGCTCCGAGATCGCGACGATGGCGTCGCTGGAGCCGAGCAGATCGCGTTCGAGCCGCCTGTAGCGATTGCCGATCAGCCGTCCAGCCAGGCCGAGACGTTCAGTGAGATAGTGGGCGATCGCGGCGGAATAGATGTCCTGGAGCCAGAAGACGAAAGGGACCTTGACGTCAGCGCAGGCCCGCCTCAGCTGCCGTTGCGCGTCGAGCGGCATGTTGCAGCCGACGACGAGGTCGGGGCCAAATGCCATCGCCCGTTCGGCGATCAGCGTGCCGATCCGGATTTCCTGGAAAAGGCGGCGCAGGAACCTGTCCTTGGCGAAGGGCTGGCCGAGCGAGACAGCCTCGATCCTGAAACCCGGCGCGTCGCAGTCCCGGGCGCCCGTCTCGCCTTTCGGTGTCTGGAATTCGGCGAAATGAAGATGCAGGACGGTGTGGCCGCGGCTCGCCAGGCAACGGCTCAGCTCGATCTGGAACGGGTGGCCGGAATAGTCGCAGACGACAATGCGCATCGGGTTATCCGCCTGGATTCGTTCAATATGCATTCTCCCTGGCGAAGATGATGCGAAAAGTCATCAGGAGAATTTTGAAGTCGAGCCAGATCGACCAGGCCTCGATATAGTGCAGGTCGTAACGGACGCGGGCCTGCGCTTTCGCCACCGTATCGATCTCGCCACGCAAGCCGTTGACCTGGGACCAGCCGGTCATGCCCGGCTTGACCCTGTGGCGGTGCAGATATTCGTCTACCGCCTCGTGATAGAGCTGGCTGCCCGCGCGCATGGTGATCGCGTGGGGGCGGGGGCCGACCAGCGACATGTGGCCCACCACCACGTTCATCAGCTGCGGCAGTTCGTCGAGGCTGAAGCGGCGCAGGAAGCCGCCGACGCGGGTCAGGCGCGGATCGTTGCGCACGGTGCGCGCCGCGCCCGACGGGTCGCACTGCTCGACCCGCATGGTGCGGAACTTGATCACCCGGATGATCTTGTTGTTGAAGCCATAGCGCTCCTGCACGAAGAACACCGGCCCCGGACTGTCCAGCTTTATCAGCGCGGCGATCAGCGCCATGAAGGGCGTGAACAGGATCAGCAGCAGGGCGCCAAGCACCTTGTCCTCGAACCACTTGGTCAGCGCGTTCCAGTGGCGCAGCGGCCGGTCGACGACCTCGATCACCGGGATCTCGCCATGGAAGGAGACGCCGCGGATCGGGAAGGCGTTGGCCAAAGGCTCCATGCTGAGCCTGAGGTCGGTCGGCATCTCGCGCAGCCGGCCGATCAGGGCCTGGAGGCGGTCCTCCGCCGTCAGCGGCAGGGCGACGATGACCTCGTCGACGATCACCTCGCGCGAATAGGCGAGCAGCGCGTCGATATTGCCGCGCACCGGCACCCCCTCGATCGACGGCGGCCCGGGCTGATCGTCGAAGATGCCGAGGATCGCCATTTCGGTCGGCGGCAGCCGGCGCAGCTTCTCGATCAGCCGCCGCGCCGGCTCGCCCGCGCCGATGATGACGATATTGCGCACCAGCCGCCCGGCCCGGGCCCATTGCCTGAGCGCCAGCCTGAGACCGGTCCGCCCGATCGCGAACAGGCCATAGACGCCCAGCGACCAGCCGATTGCCCAGCCGCGCGAATAATCGCTCGAGATCTTGGTGGCATAGGCCAGCGTCAGCAGCAGCGAGGCGGTGGCGATCCAGACCAGGAAGCCGCGCGTCACCTGCCATCCGAGATCGCCCAGCCGGCCGAAATCGTAGGCGCTTGCCCGGTTGAGCCCGGTGACGAAGGCGGTCGCGGCGATCAGCGCGGCCAGCGCATAAGCGCTGAACGGATCGGGCAGCGCCAGAATCCCGACGATATAGATGCGGTACGAGGCATAGGCTGCCAGCGGCACGATGCTGAAATCGACCAGCTTGGTCAGGCCGACGACGATCTCGGGCGAGACCGGGCGCAGATAGCGGCTGGGTTTCGCTGCCGTCTCAGACGCTCCGGCGGCACCGATATCGCGCACAGGCGTAATCACCGCCACGATGCCATCTGGCGGGCGAAGCGATATCCCGGCCGACCGGGCGTCCTGAGTGGGTTCAAAGCGCTACCTTGCCAGTCGCTCGCCCAAATGCTTCCCGTCGATTAGGCAGCGGCGGCCTTGCCGTCAAGCGCGATCAATCATGCGGCAATATAGCGGCGCGACATCGTTCATATTTCGTAATATCATGTTGCCTAAACCCGGCGTCCGGCCTATCTCGATAGAGTGACAAGACGGCGTCGGCAAAGTACCACGCTGAGTTGAGGTCAATAAAGAGTCCGGCGCCCCCCGCTTGCGTGGGGATCGTCGCCGAGACGAGCTTGGGGGGCAGAGGATGTTCAGAACGAGGACGATTTTGTCGGCGACCGCACTGGCGCTTCCGATGCTGGTCGCGGGCGTTGCGTCGGCCGAGACGCGCAGCTTCGTCATCAGCTATCTGACCGATGCAGACTGGTCCGACGGCAAGACCGACTGCCCGAACGGCATGAACATCTCGGCGATCGAGTTCTATCGCCGCGACCTGGCCAAGGCCGGGTACAAGCATGACGAGATCGAGGCCGCGCTGAAGGATTTCCCGGGCGAGGGCGGGCTGAAGCAGCCCTGGGTGCCGATGGTCGTCACCCGCGGCAACCACAAGGACAATGTCTACGCCCATCCGGAGACGATGGAAGATCCGGGCATGATCGAGGTCACCGGCAAATATTCCTACGGCTTCAACCTGGACGGGAAGGACGCCGCCTCGCCCAGCGCGTTCGAGGAGCCGGACACGCATGAGAAGGGCATCAACAACCAGCTGTACAAGGTCGAGGGCTGCATCCGCTCCTATCGCGGCCTGCCGCCGCCCGGACGCCCCAGCCTGCCTGAGAATCTGTGGGATGTGCTGCGCGACGTGATGCCGGCCTGGCTGATCACGGTCAACGCGCCGAACGGCTTCGACAAGGACGGGCCGATCTCGATCACCTAGGACCGCGCGCTGGAGCGGATCACCCGCGACGCCTCGGG
>CAZNNJ010000262.1:0-7310 GCA_964574305.1 uncultured Rhodospirillales bacterium
GGTGTGGCGCTGGGCGTCGTTCCCGAGGCGACGGCCGGGGGGGGGCCCAGCGCGGGGCCGCCCAGCTGCACGACACGCTCCGCCACCGTATCGATATGCCCGTCGATCTCGGTACGGAAGCCGTCGATCATCTCATGCACCGCGATGAATTGCGGCCCTTTCAGGTTCCAGTGCGCCTGCTTGGTCAGCAAAGCAAGGTCGATCCCATCGGCCAGGCGCGCGTTCAACAGCTCGATCGCCACCCTTTTCGCGTTCGATTTCAGATCGTTGGCGGTCGCGTAATGCTTCATTGGAATGCCTCTAAAGTGGTTGGAGCCGACATAGGACAAGTGGTCCGTCGCCCTGCCGCCGTCAATGTCAATTTCGCCCCAAAACGTTTCTTCCGGGCTTGCAAACATCCGGTTTAACCCGTTTATTCCAAAGGTCATTGGGGAGTAGCCGCCTCCGGCTTTCAGGAGGGGGCGCGTCAACAGACTTGCCGTTCTGCGGCATGGCGCGACCGCGGTCCGGCCTGGGCTCGCTGGCAAGACCTTTGGCATCGACCGTCTGAACCGGGCCCGGGCAGACGACCGGTGTCATCGGCATGCACCCAGGCCCCAGCGGACTTACATGGCGCTCACCATCCTTCTGTTCCTCGGTTCGGCCGTGGCGATCTATATCGCCTGCGAGTATTTCGTGAATGGCGTGGAATGGGTCGGCCAGCGCCTGAATATGGGCCAGACCGCGACCGGGACGATCCTGGCCGCCTTCGGCACGGCGCTGCCGGAGAGCGTCGTCACCCTGGTCGCGGTTGTCTTCGGAACCGGCGCGGCCGAGAAGGATGTGGGCATCGGCGCCGCTTTGGGCGGACCCCTGGCGCTGAGCACGCTGGCCTATTCGGTCGTCGGGCTGACACTGCTTGGATCGCGAACCCTGGCGGTGCGCCGCAAATCCCGCCTCGATGTGGACACGCGAAGGCTGAGCCGCGATCAGAGCTGGTTCCTCGGCATCTTCATCTTCAAGATCGGGCTGGGCGTGGTCGCCTTTCCCGGCAAATCTTGGCTGGGGCTGCTGTTCCTCGCCGCCTACGGCCTCTATGTGATGAAGGAGCTCAGCGCCAGCGGCGACACCGCCGAGGCGGGGGAACTGGAGCCGCTCAAGCTGCGGCCGGGTTCGGCCCATCCCTCGCTCGCCTGGGCCGCCTTGCAGACCACGGGGGCGCTGATCGTCATCTTCATCGCCTCGCGAGTTTTCGTGAACCAGTTCGGCGCGATTGGCCCCTGGCTCGGGATCGCGCCGCAGCCGCTGGCCCTGCTGCTCAGCCCGATCGCGACCGAGATGCCGGAGACCATGAACGCGATCATCTGGGTCCGCCAGGGCAAGGAGCGGCTGGCGCTTGCCAATATATCGGGCGCGATGATGATCCAGGCGACCATACCCAGCGCGCTCGGCCTCCTGTTCACGCCCTGGCTGCTGCAATGGTCTCTGATCTGGGCCGGCGTCGTAACCCTCGCCGCTACCGGGATTCTCTACATGATGTTCCGCAGCGGCCGGATTACGCCGCTCAGGCTGGCCTGGGCCGCCTCGCTCTATGCTTTGTTCGCCGTCATCCTGGTGCTCGACTGACGGTCGGACTTTCTGTCCGGGCTCGACAACGCAACGGGTCAAAGTGAAACGAAATAAATCATTTCAATAGGAACGGGTTACTCCTTAATAGCCTATGGGAATAAGCGTATCTTACTTAATTTATATAGACTCTTCTATTATTTGGCGATAAATCAGCGGCTTCGAGGGCCCCGCAAAACCGCCGGTTTGGCGAAGGCCCTGCTTGTCTCTATCAAATTTAATAAAATTATATAGATGTATGGTACAGTTCTGCTGTGGGGTCCTCGACCCTTTTGTAACATTTTGTCATTATTACAATGAACTATTGCGCGAGACGTGGCATCCTCGCGTTAGTTGCTCGTTTTGTAACTACGTTCCGCCTATCCCGTAACCTTCAATTCCCGTCTCTTGAAACCTGAGGAGTCCCGTAAATGACTTATCTGCAAAAGAAGTTCGGCACGCCGACCCTGGTCACCGGCTCGGTCGACGATCACGGCTTCACCCCCGCCGCCGTTCCCGACCAGAGCCTCGTGCCCGCCCATGTCGAGCTTGCGTCTGTCCGATACGACACGCTCGACGTCGAAATCGACCCGGAGGCGCGGACCTACTGGTGCACGATGCTGCCGCAGGGGCGCGGCGCCTTCAGCCCGCAAATGCTGGCCGACATGCGGGATGTTCAGCGCAATATCAAGCGCATGTTCACCGAGCGCGCCCATGAACCGCGGCGTCCGTTCGACTATTTCGTCGTCAATTCGCGGGTCCCCGGCACCTTCAACCTGGGCGGCGACCTTGAGCTGTTCGCCGACAAGATTCGCGCCGGCGACCGTGAAGCGCTGCGCGAATACGCCTATGCCTGCATCAAGGTCGTCCACACCTCGCACATCTCTTTCGATGTGCCGGTGGTGACCCTGGCCCTGGTCCAGGGCGACGCGCTGGGCGGCGGGTTCGAATGCGCCCTGTCGATGGACATGATCGTCGCCGAGCGCAGCGCCAAGCTGGGCCTGCCCGAGATCATGTTCAACCTGTTCCCGGGAATGGGCGCCTATTCCTTCCTGGCCCGCCGCCTCGACGCGGCCCGGGCGGAAAAGATGATCCTCAGCGGCCGGATCTACAGCGCCGAGGAGCTGCATGAGATGGGCATCGTCGACATCCTGGCCGATGACGGGCAGGGCGAGGAGGCGGTGCGCGAATATATCGACCGCCATGCCTACCGGCACAACGCCTACCGCGCCGTCTTCCAGGCGCGCAAGCGGGTCAACCCGGTCACCTTCGACGAGCTGCGCGACATCACCGATGTGTGGGTCGAGGCGGCGATGGGCTTGAGCGAGTCCGATCTGCGCCGGATGGCCCGCCTGACCGCGGCCCAGGACCGCCGCCGCGTGGCCCAGTCCGCGGGCGCGGCATCGCTGTCGGCGGAGTGACGCGGCTTTAGAGGACGTATTGACGGTCGGGTACGGCTGGCCGCCAGTATGGAGTGGGCGGGGTACGGCGTTGACGGGACGCGGTACTCCGCTCACGAAATTCGCGAACCGTACAGGGGCGCGGACCGGGTGAGGGCCCTGGTCGGCTCCGATCAATTCATGTTTTCCGACTGATCGGCCGTTGCCTGATATTGCAGCAGCGCGTCGCGCACACGCTCCAGCTCCGCCGCCAGCCGTTCGGCATGGCGCCTTCCATCCAGCTGCAGCTCACCTTCATTGATCTGACGCCATTGCAAGCAGAGGTCGTACAGGCCTTTGGCGCCGATATTCGCCGCGCCGCTGCGCAGAGCATGGGCCTGGTCGCGGAACATCTTCACATCCACCGCTTCCGCCGCCGCCGCGATCGATTGAACCAGCACGCCGGCGTCGTTGATGAATTCCCGAATCAGTTCCGACAGGAACGGCTTGCCGCCCAGCGCTTCGAGCTCGCTCAGCACCCTGAGGTCGATCGCCGGCTGAGTGCTGGCCGGGCGGAAGCGGGGATGGGTTGCGATATCGGTGACCGCCGGGGTCGGCGCCGGAACAGCGTCGTCCTCGGCGTCGGCCGGAACCATCCGCTCCAGCACCTCCAGCAGGCGCCCCGGCTCGATCGGCTTGGTCAGGCAGGCATCCATGCCCGCCTCCTTGCAGCGCTGCGCCACTTCCGGCGTGATGTCGGCGGTCAGCGCGATGATCGGCACGTGCGGCAGGCCCAAGGCGGTGAAACGGTAGAGCTTGGTCGCCTCCAGCCCGTTCATCACCGGCATGTTGACGTCCATCAGCACCAGATCGAAATCGTCCTGCTCCAGCGCATCCAGCGCCTCTTCGCCATTGCCGACGATGGTGGAGCGATGCCCGGAGCGTTCCAGGATCTTGGCGACGACCCGCTGATTGGTCCGGTTGTCGTCTGCGATCAGGATATGCAGCTTGCGCCCCTGCCGCGCCGGTGGGGTCTCGTCGGCCTGGGCGCCGGCCACGGGGAGGCCGCGATGGCCGCAGGCGATGGTGAGCGCCGCCCTCAGCTCCTGCTCCTCCACCGCCGGCGACAGGACCGAGGTGAAATGCTGGCGGACGAGATAATCGGGCAGGCCGCTTGCATAGGCATCGTCGATCAGGATCAAAGGCAGGCGGCCGGTTGCGTCAAGCCCGTGCAGCGCCGAGGCCAGCGCGTCGGCGTCGGTCTTGAGCCCCTCCTTGTGCAGGATCAGCACCCGCGGCGTCCCCTCCGGCACGGCACGCAGCAGGGCGATGGCCTGTCCCGCCGTGTCGGCGACCTGGACATTGGCGCCCCATCCCCCGGCCAGCCCGACGACGCGGCTGGCCATGATGTCGTCGGCCGACATGAAGATGACGCGTGCGCCGGGGAAGCCGGCGGGCTCGGCGGCTTCGGCCTGACGGTCGACATCGACGGTGAACCAGAAAGTGCTGCCGACGCCGAGCTTGCTCTCGACCCCGATCTCGCCGCCCAGGAGTTCGACCAGCCGGCGGCAGATCGCCAGCCCCAGGCCGGTGCCGCCGAAGCGGTTGATGATGGTCTCGTCGGCCTGGGTAAAGCTGTTGAAGATGCGCCCCAGCGCATCCTCGGCGATGCCGACGCCGGTGTCGGATACTTCGAAGCGCAGCCGCACCCGGCTGCTCGTCAGCGGGGTCGCATCCACGGCCAGCATGACACTGCCCGAATCGGTGAACTTCACCGCATTGCCGGCCAGGTTCATCAGGATCTCGTGCAGATGCCGCTGGTCGCCCCTGAGCGCCATCGGCGTGCGGGTCGTGATGTGCAGGCCCAGCCTCAGGCCCTTGGCGCGTGCCTGCGCGGTCACCATGCCGCGCACGTCGGTCATCAGCGCCGCCAGGTCGAACTCGACCATGTTGGTCGGCATATGGCCGGCTTCGATGCGCGACAGGTCGAGGATGCCGTCGATCAGCGACAGCAGGGATTTGGCGGCGCCCTGAACGGTGCGCGCCATCTCATGCTGCTCGACGTCGAGATCGGTGTCGGCCAGCAGCCAGCTCATGCCGATGATGGCGTTGAGCGGCGTCCTCAGCTCATGGCTGACGCTGGCCAGGAACAGGCTCTTGGCCTGGTTGGCCTCTTCCGCCTGCTGCTTGGCGAGCGACAGCTTGCGGATCAGGGTGCCGGAATAAAGCGGAAGAACCAGAAGGCCGACCAGCCCGCCGGCCGACAGATAGCCGTGATCGTACCAGAAGGGCGTGGTGGCGACGACCGTGGCGAAGCCGGTCAGCCCGACGCCCATCGAGATCAGCAGGGCGCTGATGCCGAAGCGGAAACCGTTGCCCAGGATCGTCCACATATAAAGCGGGAAGAAGACCGACGCCATCTCCCCGCCGATATGCAGCTGGAACGACAGCGTCGCCATATCGGCGGCGAGTGCGAAGTAGCGCCGCGTATAGGAGATCTGCGGGCGCCACAGAATATGCAGGAATATCCCGACCGCGACGGCGGGATACAGGAACATCAGGACCAGCTGGCTGCCGAAATGGTCGTCGCCCGAGGCGACCAGGATGGCCAGATAGATGAAGATGATCAGGCACAAAGCGAGCCGGTTGAAGCTCATCTCGTGCTCGCTATCCGGTCTCCCGCGGAGCGATGCCGGTATGCGGCCCAGCGCGGGAAGCGCGAGGCGCTGACTGATTGCCTTTAAATCCATGTTCCCAGGTGTAGCCGGTTCTTGTTATCGCAATCTTATCGATCGTCGCGGCTCAGCGCCCCGCACGTCTGCTGTCCGTCCCGCCGGAGATGGTTCCGGCGAGTGGCTTGCTGAAGTCGCGGATGCGGTCCTGTCCGACGGTGCCGCTGTTCAGAACGGGGCGGATCAAAAGGCCGCCGAAAACCTGGCTGACCGACAATCCGTCCTCGGTCAGCGGCATCAAAACCGTTTCGATCCTGCACAGCACGGTACCCCTGCGGTATGCTCCCGCCGCGAAAGCCGGCTTTGCCGACTGGATCACGCGGAAGAAAGCGTCCAGCCACCATACGGTGAATTCGCCGAACTGGATGTCGGCGACGCCCAAGCCGCGGGTTTCTTTCCCATAGGCGTTCGTCGCCTCCGAGCCGAGCAGCCGCATGGTGGCGCCCGACGCGGTGACTTGGGCCAGCAGCGCGATCGGCAGAAGGCGGGGAATCTCGGTGGGTTCGATCTGCCGGCGAAAGGGCATGGCGCCCCCGGCGGACTTGTCGGTCCAGTAGCGCAGAAGCGCCTGAAGACGGGCGCTGCGCACGGTTTCGGCCGTCGGCTCGGCCGGATTCAGGTCACTCATCGGCACTCCCCTAAAGAGATGTGCGAGGCTGCCGGGCGGGCCGCGCGCCCGGCAAAAATATCCAGTGTCTTTCGCGGCCGCGACGTGTCAGGCTGACTGACGGCGTAAGACACTTCAAGCTTAAGACAAAAGCTGCTATTCATTAACCGTGGCGTTGTCTGCCTGGAAAGAGAAATTTTATTGAAGCATCAGCGAACTGTGCCGATTGGGATTTCTTCAGCAATCGATGTCAGTGTTGATTGGTGAAGGGATTGTAAAGGAAAGTCATTATCATGTCACCGGCACGAACCTCCAGCGCGGCGACCAACCTGGCCCGAACGAGGCTGACGGCGCAGTATAAGATGCGCATCATGATCGTCGACGATCAGCCGAGCAATTTGCGGATCATGAAGCAATTGGCTCTGGGCCTGACCGATGGGGGCGATGTCGACACGTTTCCCGATCCGGCGCTGGCGCTCGAGGCGGCAAAGACCAGTCCGCCGGACCTGGTCGTTTCCGATTACAGCATGCCGGGCATGGACGGCGCCGCCTTCGTCGCGGCGCTGCGCGAGCTGCCGGAATGCAGCGAGATTCCGATCGTTATCGTCACGATCTATGAGGACAAGGATTTCCGCTACAAGGCGCTCCAGGCCGGTGCGACCGATTTCCTCCTAAGCCCGATCGACCATCAGGAATTCCGCATCCGCCTGCGCAACCTGCTGCAGCTGAGAGAGCATCAGCGCACCGTGCGCAACCATGCCTTGTCGCTCGAGCGCAAGATCGTCGAGGACAATTACAACTTCTCCGTCAATATCCAGGAACTGGAAGGCCGGCTGACCCAGCTGATCGATGCGGTTCCGGCGCTGATCAGCGTCAGCAATGTCCGCCGCCAGTATCTCTATGTGAACCAGGCCTGGAGCGACACGTACGGGATCGCCCGCAGCCACGCCATCGGCCGCATGCCGGAGGAGCTGTTCGCCGCCGAGCATTCCTACGCGCTGTCCCAGG
>CAZNNJ010000263.1:0-7289 GCA_964574305.1 uncultured Rhodospirillales bacterium
CGAACTTGTGACCTCTGCCTTCGGAGGGCAGCGCTCTATCCAGCTGAGCTACGGGTGCAGTGCGCGAAGCTAATTAGCCTAAACCGCGCGGCGAGGAAACCCCGGTCGGAGCGGTACCGGTCCGGCTCGGACATTACGCCGATGCATTTCGTGGTTTTTGCCGTATGAATTGGAAAACCATGCCGAATCGAACGCCGAAATCCCACCGTGGAGGGGTCATCCCGTGAAGCTGACCCTGGGCGGCGCGCTCGGTTTTGCCTTGGCGGCGGCGATCGTGCTGGCCGTCTTCTTCTGGTTCGCGTCGCGCCGGCTGCTGGTGAGCCCGTACCCGTCGTCCCCGCTGTCGGCGGCGCGAAGCGGCTGGCGCGCTGTCTTCCAATTGATGCGGTCGGCGCCTTTCGTCGCCCTGGCGGGGTTTGCGATCACGCTCTCGCAGAACTGGGCCCATGGCTTGGCCAATACTTTTCTCGGCCGCTCGCGCATCTGGGGCCTGACCGGGGACGCGATCGAGCTGGCTGCCACTTTGGCGTGGGCGGCCTTCGCCATGCGGATCTACCTGCATGTGCTGGCGCTCCAGGCGACAAAGGACGAGGTGCGCGCCAGGACCCGCCGGGCGGTGCTCTATGCGCTGGGCGGTTGGCTCCTGACGATGCTCGCCACCTGGGCCGGGATCGGGCTCGTGGTCTATGTGCGCGGGGCAGATAAAGGTAGGGTGATGGAGACGGTCGGCTATTTCAGCTATGCCGTGATCGTCGTCGTGGCGCTGGCCCGGCCGGCTATCGCCACCGGTCTCAAGCAGCCGCTCCGCGAAACGCTGCGCATCCTCTGGGAGAATTGGATCGGCGTGACGGTGACTGTGATCCTGGCGGCGGCGCCGGCTGTCCTACTCTTCTACGGGATTCAATATCTGCTGCACTTCGTCCGGTTCGGGCGTTATCTGGCGCTGACGCTGGAAATTCCGCTCTGCGGGCTGGGGGGGCCCTTCTATGCCGCGTTCGAGGGCGTGATCGCGGCGATGTACAAACGCATTCGATAGCCGCCCGTCAACGGTTCCGGCAGGGCGGGGAAGCCGCGGCCACGCCGCCGCATTCGTTGCCGCTGGGCAGCGGTCCGGCGCGGTCGGCGATCCAGGCGGCGACGTCGCCGGCCACGATATCGCCGTCCAGGTCGCGCAGCAGCATGTGATAGCCTTGTGGGTAGAAGGCGACGCGGACATTCCCGGCGGGCACGCGGGCCAGGAAGGCGGCTACCGCCGACTTCGGCAGTATCTGCTCATGGGCGCCATAGAGCACCAGGGTCGGCAGATGAATCCGGCTCACCGCGTCGCTCGCCAGGTCCATCAGATCCATCAGCCCGGCGGTGGTGTCGGCGCGCGCTCCCGACTGGACCAGCGAATCGCGCGACATCTGGCGCAGCATCGGGATGTTGTCGGACGGCTGGAAATGCAGGCCGGGTGGCGGGGTCAGCCACAGGTTGGGGAGCGCATTGCGCGTGAACCACAGCGCGGTGCGTTCGATCGTGCCCATGAAGCTGTGCTCCCACACGGCCGGAGCGACCAGGATGACGCCGTCGACGCTGGCGGGTTGGGGAACGGCGGTGGCCGCGGTGGCGACCGCGCCGCCCATGCTCTCGCCGATCAGGAACATCGGCACGCCAGGATAGCGCCTGCCCAGCGTGGCCGCCGCCTCGGTCGCGTCGGCGACCATTCGGGCGGTGCCCGACCAGTGCAGTACATGCGGCGCGGCGCCGAAGCCGCGCTGATCGTAGGCGAAGGTGGCGATGCCCTTCTTGGCCCAGAACACCGCCGGCTTGGCATAGGAAACGGAATAGTCGGCGAAGCCGTGCAGGGCGACGATCACCGCCTTGGGCCGGCCCTGCGGCAGCCAGCTCCGCATCGGCAGCTCGGTGCCGTCGGAGGCGCGGAAGAAATCGGCCCCGACCTCTGGCATCACCTGGGTCGGCGTCCCCTGGGCCTGGGCTCCCTGCGCCAGCAACAGGCCAAGGCCGATCAGCGCGCTAGCTGCGCCGCGCCTGAACGAGCTGGAGAAAAATATCCTCAAGATCGGTTTCCCGCGTCGACAAGTCGGCGATGACAAGCCCGGCTTCGTGAACCGCCGCCAGCACCTGATTTATATTGTTGCGGCTTGGCTGGTAGCGAACCACCAGCCGGCGCGGCTCCGGCAATTCCGTCTGATAGGCGGCGAGACCCGGCGGGATTTCGTTGAGGTCCTGGTCCAGCGTCAGCCACAGCTCCTTCTGGTCCATCCGGCCCAACAGCTTCGGCGTCGGCTCGCAGGCCGCGACCTCGCCGTTATTGATGATGGCGATGGTGTCGCAGAGCTCCTGCGCCTCTTCCAGGTAGTGGGTCGTGAGCAGCACCGTCGTGCCGTTGCGGTTCAGCTCCCGCACATAGGCCCACAGCGACTGGCGGAGTTCGATGTCGACCCCTGCGGTGGGCTCGTCCAGCACCAGCACAGGGGGCCAGTGAACCAGCGCCTTGGCCACCATCAGCCGCCGCCGCATGCCGCCCGAGAGGGTGCGGGCATAGGCGTTGGCCTTGTCGGCCAGCCCGACCGCCTCAAGCAGCTGGTCGGTCCGCCGCTCGGCCCGGGGCACGCCATAGAGGCCGGCCTGCAGGTCCAACAGCTCGCGCGGGGTGAAGAACGGGTCGAGGATCAGCTCCTGCGGTACCACGCCGATCGCCGCGCGCGACTGGCGCGGCCGCCCATCGATGTCATGGCCCCAGATGCGCGCCGTTCCCGAGGTCTTGATCACCAGCCCGGCCAGGATGTTGATCAGGGTCGACTTGCCGGCCCCGTTCGGGCCCAACAGGCCGAAGAACGAGCCGCGCGGGATGGTGAGGTCGATCCCTTTCAGCGCGTGCTTGGGCGCCGCCTTGCCGGACGCATTGTAGGTCTTGGTCAGGCCCTTGAGCTCGACGGCCCAGTCCGGCAACGCGGCCGGAGCAGGAGAGGACGCGGCATTGGCGTTCATGGGATAATCCAAGCGGGATTTCTGTGCGGACGATTGATCCTGCGGCGAGGATCGCTATCATCCGATTTTGCCGTGGTCAATCAAGCCGCGCTCCCTAGGGCTGCGCGATGAGTCAGGCCAGGGGCTTTTGGAGCGACTCACATGCGGCCAGCCGAGATCATTCACGTGGAAACGTCGACCGTCGGATGCGATGGCGGCGGCGGCCCTCTCGGTCATCCCATGGTCTATCTGCCGATCGGTCAATCGGGTGAAACCGACTGCCCCTATTGCGGACGGCGTTTCATTCTCGATCACGCGGCAAAGGTTCACGATCATGCATAATGCGCTCCGTTTCGGAGGGCTCGTCTTCGCGGCGGCGGCCTTCGCCCTGCCGGCTTTCGCTCAATCCACTCCCGCCCCGGCGGCCAAGCCCGCCGCGCCCGCGCCGGCCGCCCCCGACGCCGCCTCGCCGACGAAGGGTCTGGTGCTGCCGCCGTCCAACGCGACTGTCATTCCGACCTATAATTCGATGAATGCGGAAACTTTGATGGCAATCATCAGGGCGGCGCAGGGTCAGGTGCAGATCACGCCGGACGGCACTGACCCGCAGGGCCCGATGCTCAAGGTGCAGATGGCGAACGGGCTCAATTACACAGTGTTCATGAACGATTGCGACGGCGGCCAGCCGGCGCTGTGCAAGGACCTGGAATTCCGGGCGACCTTGCCGCCGGGCTCGCTCAACTTCGCCCAGATCAACAGCTTCAACCAAAACATGCGCTATGCCACCGCCTATCTCAGCGACAAGGGCGTGCCGCAGCTGCGCATGGACTCGGATCTGCGCGGCGGGACCACGGCGGATCACATCGCCTATGCCGTGAGAATCTTCGTCAAGCTGGTTGGCGATTACGTCGTGCAGGCCAAATAACAGACGCCATAACAGAAGAATCCATTCGAGGAGTCACAATGCGCCGTTTCCAGATCGCTCTCATCGCGGCCGTTTTCGCGGTCGCTGCCGCCCCGGCCTTCGCCGCCGAATGCGCCCAGCCTGGACAGGCGCCGGTGATCCCCGACGGCACGACCGCAACTCAGGCGCAGATGGATGCGGCGAAGCAGCAGGTGCAATCGTATGTCAACTCGCTGCAGTCGGTGCAGGATTGCTATGAGGCGCGGATCAAGATGACCCAGAAGTCGGCAAAGCCCGACGATCTGCAGAAGATGCGTGACGCCGGCAATGCCGCCGTCGACCAGGCGCAGGCGATCGCCTCCGCCTATGTCGCGCAGAAGAAGATCTTCAACAACCGCGCCCCCACGCCCACCGCGCCGAAATAATCCGGCCGCAGCGCGCACGGTTCCGTAACACAAGGCAGTCCATGCGCTATCTCCATCGGTTGTCGGGCGCCGCGGCGCTCCTGGCGCTGGCGATCCATCCGGCGTTCGCCCAGGACTGCCAGCGGCCGGCGAACCCGCCGGCCGTTCCGGACGGCGCCAAGGCGACGGTCGATCAGTTCAAGGTCGCCCATCCGCTGATCCAGGCTTATGTTCAGGCGCTGGACGCCTATAGGGACTGCCTCGACGTCAAGATCAAACAACTGCCGCAGGGCACCAAGCCCGATGTGGTGCAAAAGCTGCGTGACGCCGGCGGCAGCGCGGCGGATGAGGGCAAGACTCTGAGCAGCGCCTATATGGATCAGGTCAAGATCTTCAAGACGACCGGCAAGGGGAGTTCGCCGGGCGCGCATTAGGGCCTGGGGATTTATGCTATCGTCGCCCTGAGCGACCGAGGACTGAGGACTGAACGCCATGGCCGAACCTGAAAGCGCCGGAGCCGAGGCGGCGGAAGCCCAGCCGGCGGGCTCGGCCCTCTACCTGATCGACGGCTCGGGCTACATCTTCCGCGCCTTCCATGCCCTGCCGCCGATGACGCGCAGCGACGGTACCCCGGTCAACGCGGTGCTGGGCTTCGTCAACATGCTGCTCAAGCTGCTGACCGAGTTCGGCGTCGCCCGCGTCGCCGTGATCTTCGACGCCAAGGAAGAGAATTTCCGCAACGATATCTACCCGCTCTACAAGGCCAACCGCGACGCCCCACCGCCCGAGCTGATCCCGCAATTCGGCTTGATCCGCGAAGCGACCGAGGCTTTCAGCCTGCCCTCGATCGAACTGGCCGGATTCGAGGCGGACGACCTGATCGCCACCTATGCCCGTCTGGCGGCCGAGCGCGGCGAGGAGGTGGTGATCGTCTCGTCCGACAAGGACATGATGCAGCTGATCCGGCCGGGTGTGACCATGTTCGACCCGATGAAGTCGAAGCCGATCGGGCCGCCGGAAGTGTTCGAGAAATTCGGCGTCGCGCCGGACAAGGTGGTCGATATCCAGTCCCTGGCGGGCGATTCGACCGACAATGTGCCGGGCGTTCCCGGCATCGGCATCAAGACCGCGGCCCAGCTGATCACCGAGTTCGGCGATCTCGACACGCTGCTGGCCCGCGCCGGCGAGATCAAGCAGCCGAAGCGGCGCGAGTCGCTGATCGAGTTCGCCGAGCAGGCCCGCATCTCCCGCCGCCTGGTGCTGCTCGACGCGCATGCGCCGGTACCGATTCCGGTCGACGAGTTGAAGGTGCATGAGCCGGATTCCGACCGGCTGATCGCCTTCCTGACCCAGCAGGAATTCCGCACCACGCTCGCCCGCGTCCAGTCACGCCTGCGCGAAACCGGGGAGTTGGCCGAGGGCGAGCATACGCATGAGGCGCCGTCCGCGCCGCCGGTCGAGATCGCCTATGAGCTCGTGACCGATGTCGCGGCGCTGGACCGCTGGCTCGCCCGGGCGGCGGCGACCGGCCGGGTGGCCTTCGATGTCCATCCCGATGCCGGCCAGGCGGTTGCCTGCGCCGCCGTCGGTATCGCCCTTGCCGTGGCACCGGGCGAGGCCTGCTACATCCCGCTCGCCCATGGCAGCGGCAGCAGCAACGGGCAGCTCGGCCTCGATGAGAACAAGGTCGTGCAGCTGCCGCTGGCCACGGTTGCCGAAAGGCTGAGGCCGATCATGGCCGATCCGGCGATCCTCAAGATCGGCCACAACGCCAAGTTCGATGCCCAGCTCCTTGCTTGCCAAGGCATGACCGTCGCGCCGATCGACGACACGCTGCTGCTCTCCTATGTGCTGGACGGGGCCAGCCAGGATCACGGTCTGGCGCCGCTGGCGGAACGTGCGCTGGGCCTCAATGCGCAGTCGTTGGCCGAGCTGACCGGCACTGGCCGCGCGGCTCTGACCTTCGACCAGCTGGCGCCGGATGTGGCGCTGCCCTATGCCGCGCAGCAGGTCGATCTGGTGCTGCGGCTGCAGTCCGCCTTGCGCGCCCGCCTGGTCGCCGAGCGCCAGGTGACCCTCTATGAGCGGATCGACCGGCCGCTGATGCCGGTGGTGGCGGCGATGGAGCTCGCCGGGATCAAGGTCGATCGCACGACCCTGGCGCGGCTGGCGCAGAATTTCGGCGAGCGGCTCCAGGTGCTGGAAACGGCGATCTATCAGGCCGCGGGGCATCAGTTCAACATCGGCTCCCCCAAGCAGCTGGGCGACGTGCTGTTCGGCGAGATGGGGCTGCCCACCGCCGGCGGCGCGAAGCTCAAATCCGGCGGCTGGTCGACCCATGCCGACGTGCTCGAGCCGCTGGCGGCGCAGGGCTACGACGTCGCCCAGAAGGTGCTGGACTGGCGGGCGCTGTCGAAGCTGAAGAGCACCTATGCCGACTCCTTGGTCAATGAAATCCAGGGTTCGACCGGGCGGGTCCACACCTCCTATGCGCTGGCGGCGACCAATACCGGCCGCCTGTCGTCGATCGATCCCAACCTGCAGAATATCCCGGTCCGCACCGAGGACGGGCGGCTGATCCGCACCGCCTTCGTCGCCGACGAGGGCAATGTCCTGCTCTCGGTCGACTATTCGCAGATCGAGCTGCGTCTGGCGGCCGAGATCGCCGGTATCGCCGCGCTGAAGAAGGCGTTCCAGGACGGCGACGATATCCATGCGCTGACCGCATCCCAAGTCTTCGGCATCCCCATGGCAGAGATGACGCGGGACATCCGCAACCGCGCCAAGGCGATCAATTTCGGCATCATCTACGGCATATCCGGCTTCGGACTGGGCCAGCAGCTTGGGGTCGGCGCACGCGAGGCGGGCGAGTACATCAAGCAGTATCTCGAACGCTTCCATGAGCTGCGCGTCTATATGGACGAGACCAAATCCTTCGCCCGGGCGCACGGCTATGTCCTGACCCTGGCTGGCCGCAAATGCTACATGCCCGGCATCGGCAACAAGAT
>CAZNNJ010000264.1:0-7289 GCA_964574305.1 uncultured Rhodospirillales bacterium
GTGCTGCCGAGGCTCAGGGGGCCTTGGACGGGCCCATAGGAACCGGCGTTCAGCTCGATGAAGTTGAAGCTGTTGCTGCCACCATTCTGGACATAGCTGACGACACCCCCGCCTCCGCCAAGCTGCAAGCCGCTCTTGGACCCCGACAGGCCTCCGCCGGTCTGGTTGACCGAGCCGTTGGTGATATTGATGCCGTTGGCGGCGATAATGCCGTCTGTCAGCGTGAAGGTTCCGGTCAGTGTCGCGAAGTCAGGGCTGACGCTGCCGGTCAGCGTGCCGTTGATGCTGAGCGTGATGTCGTCGCCGGCGCCCGGTTCGACCGGGTTCATCGGGTCGGGCTGATTGCCCGAGCGGGACGGATTTTAGCGCGAGACGCCGATCCAGTGGAATGTGGTAATGTATCCCTCGGCCTGATGCGATTGCTGCGATTTGTTCGGTTATGCGCGATCATTCGTGGAGCGGCGGTTTTCCGCCGTATTGGACGGCCGGATGGGCGGGCCGCCGGGATGCTTATTGGCGCTCTATACGGCGCCCGGCAAATGGGGCAAGGCCCAATGTTGCCAGACTGCCACAATACGTAGGGCAAAGCAGGTCAGACCACCGGCCAGGGCCGCCAGGACCGGCGGCAGACCCAGCTTCCGCGCGGCGATCATGGCCGCCGCACCGACCAGCGCCGCCGTCGCATAGACGTCGGCGCGCAGGATGATCGGTATGCGTGCCAGCAACATGTCGCGCAGCGTGCCGCCGCCGACCCCGGTCAGCGTGCCCATGAGCGCGGCAGCCAGCGGATTGATGCCGAAATCGAGCGCCTTCTCGGCCCCGGCGACGGCAAACAGCGACAAAGCCGCCGCGTCCAGGGTCACGAAGACCGGGCGCGGGATTGCCACGACATAGCGGTGCAGGAAGAAGGTCACGATCCCGCCCAGGAAAGCGATGGTGGGATAGCGCCAATCCTCGATCGCCTTGGGCGGCACCGCGCCGATCAGCAGGTCGCGGACCACCCCGCCGATCAGTGCGACGGAGAAGGACATGACCAATATGCCGAACGCATCCAGCCCAGCATCGGCCCCGGCCACCGCGCCCTCTACCGCGAACAGGAATGTGCCGGCGATGTCGAGGGCGAAGATGATGCCGGCGGAGTTCAGCTTTATCTGAGAAAAGCTGCTCAAGAGACTAACAGACCACGAAAACCCATACCGTCATTGCGAGCGCAGCGAAGCAATCCAGGGCCTTACCGGACGGTGCTTGGCTAACGACCCCGGATTGCTTCGCTGCGCTCGCAATGACGGTGGAGTTTATCTGCTTCAATCCGAGCCCTTGTCGTTCATTGCTCAATCAGAAGCCTCGCCGCCTGCTCGACGCATTCTTCGAACGCGGCGAGGTCGGTATAGCGGTCGCGGCGCTTGGTGCGGCCCAGCACGATGCTGCCGCCGCTGTCGTGGATGGCGCCGATCACCATCAGGTTTTCGGCCAGGCCGAACTGCTCGACGCCCATCCTGTCGCCGTCCTCGAATGCCATCGTCGGCTCGGAACCCGGCCTGTGTTTCAAGGGCTTGGCGTTGAATTTTCGTACGCGGTCGAAGAACGGCAGGTGATGATTGCTGTAGCCGAAGACCGGCATGCCCCGGCCCCGTGCATAGCCGACCTCATAGGCCGTGCCGATATCGGCACCGGGTCCGCGGAACGGCGTCAGGTTGGCGATGACGGCGTCGCACGCGCCGATCAGCCCCTCATTGACCCGGGCGATGGCATAGGCGCGCTCCGCCAGGGCCAGATCGCCGAGATCCAGCTGGGCGTCGAGCGGATATTTCCCCTCCAGCCCATGACGGGCGCAGATTTCGACCTTGGCCGCCCCAGCCTCGACGGCATTGCGGAGGAAGACCTCCGGCCCGGCGAGATAGACTTTGGGGCCCTTGAGGCGGTCAGAGCTTGGCGACAACTTCGTCCTGGACCCGTTTGACGAAGCGTTCCATGTCCTTGGGCTCGGTGCCCTCGGCCTCGAAGGCGCCGGTGATGATGCGGGTGACGCCGAGATCGGCATAGGCGCGGACGATGCCGAGATCGAGCGAGGCGCCGAACTTCCAGCTGGTCGGCGAGACGCTGAGCTCGATCTTCGACGGGTCCCTGCCCGCCTCCTTGGCCGATTGCTTCATCACCTCGATCAGCTTGGCGAAGTCGTCGGGCGAGATGGCGTGCGGGAAGAAGCCGTCGCCGGTGCGGCCGGCGCGCCGCGCGGCGACCTCGGTCGAGCCGCCGATCAGCAGCGGCACCAGGTTCGGATTGGCCGGCTTGGGGTCGGAATGGACGCGGTGGAACTGGTAGTATTTGCCGTCGTAGCTGGCGATTTCGTCCCGCCACAAGGCGCGGCAGGCATCGATGCCCTCGTCCAGGCGCTTGCCGCGCTCGTTATAGGGCACGCTGACCGCGGCGAACTCCTCCTTCTGCCAGCCCAGCCCGATGCCCAGCAGCACGCGCCCGCCGGACAGAGCATCCAGGGTCGCGACGCGCTTGGCGATGATGATCGGGCTGTGGAGCGGCAGCAGCAGCACGCCGGTGCCGAGCTTGATATTGGTAGTGCAGCCGGCCGCGAAGCCCAGCCATTCCAGCGGGTCCGGCATCACCGTGTTGGGCTGGAACGGCGCGCTGCCGTCCTCGGAATAGGAATAGAGATGCTCGTAATCCTCGGCGACGATCGGATGCTCGACCGTCCAGACCGATTCCACGCCGATCCGGTCGACGGTCTCAAGGAACGGCTTGCACCAGGCCGGATTGTCGATGAAGCCTTTATTGAACAGCGGCAAAATTCCGATCTTCATCGCTTTTCCCCGATATGGTTGTTTGAACGCGTAAAAAAGGCGGGGACCAGCCCCGCCTTTTTGCTTTAAGGACCTTCCGTCTTTCTACGGCGATGTGACCCGCCAGTACAGACCCATTCCGTGCCGCGCGTCGGCGATCTCAGTGCCGTCCGTCACCTTCAGGCTGTAGGTGTCCTGGCCGATCATGTCGCCCGGCTTCTTGTCGCCCGAATAGGTGTAGAGCGCATACCCCTGATAGGCCCATTGAAGCTGCCCGTCCTCGCGCTTCATCAGCATCCAATAGCCCGAGGGCTTGGCGTCGGCCGCGGCGATCAGCGGGTGCCACTCCTTGGAGCAGTCGGTGTCGCAGCCCGAGGTGCCGATCGTCATGCCCAGCATCGGGATGCCGCGATCGGCGCCGCGGGCGGCATGGCCGCCGGTGCCGTCGAAGCGGATGCGGTCGCGGGCATAGAGCGTCATGCCGGAATTGTCGGCCAGCAGGCCGCCGCGGCGCTCGTTGGCGACGATCTTGACCCCAGCCGGCATGTAGTAGTTCTCGATCGCCACGATCTGGAAGCGCGGGTCGGCGCCGATGCCGTTGGCGTCGCCCAGATCCAGGTCGCCGCCATAAGTGAACAGCGGATGGCCCTTATAGGCCCATTGCTGGATGCCGTCGGTGCGGTTGACGACCGAGAAATCGCCCATCGCGTTGGCCAACTGGCCGGCCAGCAGCGGCGTCCAGTCCTTCGGACAGGCGGCGTCGCCGCATTTGCCGCTCGCGATGTCGCCGTTATAGGCGTAGAGCGGCATGCCGCGGCTGTCGACCAGCGTCTGGCCGTTGGCGCCGTTCACCTCGGTGACGGCGATGCCATAGGGCAAGGTCATCCCGTCGGCCGGCTGCAGCAGCGCCATGTGCCAGACCTTGGCCATGTCGTCGCCCTTGTTGTCGCCGATCGTCTTGTCTCCGGCAAAGCTGTAGAGGGGTTTGCCCTGGAACGCCCATTGCTTGGAGCCGTCATCGCGGGCGATCACGCTCCACTGGCCGGTGGGTTTGGCGTCGGCGGGCGCCGCCAGCGCCGGCCAGGCCTTGACGCACTGCTCGTCGGTGCAGGCCGACTTGCCCGGCGTAGTGTCCTTGTCGAAGCTATAGAGCGTCTTGCCGTCGCCGGTAGCATAGACCGTCACCTCCGCCTGGTGGTCGGAGCTGGAGCCCGGGATCATCGTCACCTTGCCGACCTTGACCTTCTGGAAGGTCACGCCCGGCGGCGTCGACATCCGCGCCTCGATCGGCGCGGACGCTGATCCCCCGCCCTGCTTCTGGCTGAGCATATAGGCGCCGCCCGCCACGACGATGACGGCAACGCCGATTCCCAGAGCCGCTTTCAGGCCCATTCTGCGATCCTCCCCAATACCCTTTAGACGAACCTGCTTAGACCATCACTTCGGTGAAGGTCTTCGAGGTCTGCATCGAATCCGTGCCCCAGCTGTTGATCGGCACACCGACCGCCTGCTGCACCGTCAGGCCCACACGGGTCGACGGGTCGCCCTTGGCGACGACATGGATGCCGGTCTTCATCCGCCCGCCGGCGCGGCCGGCGGTGATCAGCGGCATGTTGTCGAGGCTGTGGACCTTGGCATAGCCGGTGTCCGTCGAGGCCATCAGCAACATGCGGTCGAGCAGCGTGCCGTCGCCTTCCTTGATGCTGTCCAGGGTGGCGACCATCGTGCCCAGCCCCTTGCTGATATTCATGATGAACTCGGTGACATTGGGCTGGTAGCCCAGCTGCGGATCGATCGATTCCTCATGCGTGAACACATGGTGGGACATCGACGAGCCGGCCTTGCGCAGCGACGAGGTGGCGTCGTTGAAGGTCACGTTGATGACCCTTGTCTGGCCGCAGGCGAGCGCATGGGCCAGCAGGCCGGCGAACAGCTTGTGATTGGCGAACACCGTCCCGACCTCGGTTCCGGGCGGCATTTCCTTCGCCTCTTCCGGCTTGGAGCAGGCCTCCAGCGGGGCCGGCTTCTGCAGCTCGAGGTCGAGCTGCTGCTCGATCTGGCGCAGCGACGAGAAATACTCGTCCAGGCGGGCCTTGTCGGCGGCGCCCAGCGTCTTGGCCAGGTCGTCGCGCTGCTCCTTCACCGCCGACAGCACGCTCTGGCGCGCCATCACCTGCGGATCGGGCTTGAAGTCGGCGGCGTTCGGGTCCTTGAACTCAGGCCCGAAGATGCGGGCATAGAGCGCCGCCGGCGAGGGCTCGGCCGGGTTGACCGCGGCGCCGGCGCGACGGCTGTAGGAATGGACCGGATTGCCGGTCGAGGTGACCTCGATCGAGCGGAACCGGGTCTTGGTGCCGATCACGTCGGCGATCAGCATGTCGACCGAGGGGATCTCGACGCGCTCCTCGCGCGGCGTCGTGCCGGTCAGCACCGCCCAGTCGCCGGTGAAGTGGGTGATCATCGGGCGGCCGTCGAGGATGACCTTGGTGCCCGAATAGACGTTGACCTTGTCCTTATAGGGCTCGAGGCCAGCCAGCTCGGGGCCGAAGCCGGTGATCTTGCCGGCGGTCGGCGGTTCCCAGCGGCCGGGGTTGAGGCCGAGGCCCCAGAACCAGGTGCCGAAGCACACCGGCAGCTTCTGCCCGTCGGCCAGCGCGGTGCCGTTGACGTCCAGGAAGCAGTCCAGGAACGGCAGGGCGACGGTGACGGCGCTGGTGCCCAGCATGCCCTTGAGGATGCGGCGGCGGTTGAAAGTCTTGAGCGGGATCATGTTCTGGACCTCCCCTTATTTCTCGGAAGCAAGCTTGGCATGGGGCACGTCCAGCGCCCCGGTCTGCGGCGCGGTCGTGCGGTAGAAAGTGTCGCTGGTGGCGATATCCCTCAGCAGGGCCGGGAACTTGTAGCCGCCGGTCTTGAAGTCGGCTGCGAGCGTCTGGGTCATCCAGGCCGCCTCGGACTTGGTCGGCTTGTGGCCGACGCCGAACTGATAGACCCGGTTGACGATGCAGGAGGTCGCCGACGGGTTGTCGTGGACCGCCTTGCCCAGCCCGATGACGTCGGGGAACTTGGCGCCGTCGAGCTCACCCGAGGCATCGATCATCGCCCCGTTCTCGGTCGAGCGGAAGCCGCCGATCGTGTCGAAATTCTCCATCGAGAGCCCGACCGGGTCCATGATCTTGTGGCAGCCGGCGCAGGTCGCCTCGGTCCGGTGAGCCTCCAGCCGCTGGCGCGCGGTCTTGAAGTTCGGGTTGTTGGTGTCCTGAACCAGGTTGAAATTCACGTTGCCTGGCGGATCGGGCACCTTCTGGCACAGCATCACCTCGCGCAGTGCCTTGCCACGCACCGTGGCCGAGCTGCGGCCCGGCTGGGAGTGCAGCCCGACGAAGCTGGCCTCGGTCAGGATGCCGGCCTGCTCGGCATTGGCCGGATATTCGTACGCCACCCAGGGGTTGAGCACGCCCTCCGGGAAGGTCACCTGGACCTTGTAGATCGACGCCAGCAGCGGCGTCATGAAGGTCTTGCGGGTTGTGAACAGGTCGCGATAGTCGCCCTGCTCGACCAGCAGATGGGCGACGATGGTCCGCATCGTCTGCTCCTGCGCGTCGCGCAGCACCTGCGATGTGAATTTCGGATACAGCGTCGTGTCCTTGGCCAGCGTGCCGAACCCGTCGAAGGCCAGCATGTCGCTGAAGAAGGCACGCACCCCGGTCTCGAGCCTGGGTGAGGCCATCAGCCGGTCGACCTGCTTCTTCAGGCCGTCGGGCCTGTTGATCTCGCCGCTTTCGGCGGCGGCCAGCAGCTCCGGATCGGGCGCGGCGTTCCACAGGAAGAAGGAGAGGCGCGACGCCTTGGAATAGGCGTTGAGGCGATACTGGCCGGCATGATCCGGATCGGCCTCGACCACCTCCTGGCGGAACAGGAACTCGGGCGCCTCCAGGAAGCCGCCCAGCGCCAGGCCGACGCCGTTATGGAAGCTGCCGGTCTTGGCCGCCGCGTCATGGGCGGCGGTGACCGAGGATGCGAGCTCCTTGTCGGTCAGCGGACGGCGGAACAGCAGCTTGCCGACCTTGGACAGGAAGGTCTTGGCGCAGGCATCGTCCGGCGCGTCGGCCGCGGCCGGCTTGCACGGGATCAGCAGGCCGCGATGCTGCTCGTCCACCACCTGGGCGGCGATGCTGCGGGCCATGCGGTCATATTGCTCGAGGCCGGCGGCGGTCACGCTGACCTGGGACGCGCCGACGGCGAGCAGGCCGGCGTCGCGCACGTCGGGCTCGAACCGGCCGCCGATGGTCACCGTCGGGCCGAAGACGTCGTTGATGATCTGGCGGTACTGCTCCTGCGTCAGCCGGCGCATGGCCGCAGGACCGGCCGCATCGTCCGCCACCGCCGGGCCGGCAAGCCCGGCGAAACCGAGCATCGCGGCGGCGCCGCACATCGCCAGACGGCGCAATCTCAAGTTCCCTGTCATTCCCCTGCCCTTGACTGACATCAACG
>CAZNNJ010000265.1:0-7271 GCA_964574305.1 uncultured Rhodospirillales bacterium
TTGGGGTTCCTGGGACCGTTTCGACGGCATTTCTTCGGTCGACTGGAATGACGCCTAGATCCTTTCGACAGCGCCTTTCGACATTCGCAAGCGAACCAAAATCTGCGTTTCGCCAATCTTGGCGCGATGATCCATGAAGTGGCGCGCTTGTGCTCATCTGTGGGGGTGTTCGGTGCGGCGTTGATAGTCGGTCAACCGAATGCTTGTTGGCAACGAGGAGGTGTAGCTTGGTGCGAAAACTGGAAAACAAAATCGCAGTGATCACGGCGGCGGGGCAGGGTATTGGTGCCGCAAGTGCGCGTATCATGGCTGAGCAAGGCGCCGCGGTGATCGTGGCGGATATCAATGAGGCCGGCGCGCGTGAAACAGCGAAGGCGATCCGTGGCGCCGGCGGCCGCGCGCTGGGCCTGGCCCTTGACGTTCGAGACGAAAAATCGATCAAATCCGTGATCGAAGCCGCGCACCGAGAATTTGGCCGCCTCGATATCCTGCACAACAATGCGGGCGGAAGCGACGGAGCGGGCGACAATACGGCAATCGATATTCCGCAGGACACGTGGAACGATACGCTCTCGTTCACGCTGACGAGCGTCTTGTGGGGGTGCCGTCATGCGATCCCGTTGATGATCGCCGGGGGCGGCGGTTCGATTATCAACACCGTGTCCGCCGCGGCCAATTTCGCTCAATCGGTCCTGATCGCCTACAGCACCGCCAAAACGGCGGTGGCTGGGCTTACGCGCTCCGTGGCGGTTCAGCATGGACCGCAGAACATCCGCTGCAACGGCATCTCGCCAGGTCTGATTCTCTCCCCAGGAGTCCAGGCCGTCATGCCGCCTGCGCTGCAAAAGGCGATTCTCAGGCACGTGCCGACGCCGCGCGGCGGCAGGCCTGAGGACATCGGACACTTGGCGGCGTTCCTGGCCTCAGACGACGCATCCTACATCAACGGCCAGATCATATCGGTCGATGGAGGGATAGGCGTCCGCTTTCCGCACGACGCGGAAATGGTCGAGCTCATGGCCGGCGGCCTGTGAACGGCGGCCGAATAGGACAGGCCGTATATTGAAACTGGCAACTGCGGATGGGGTCATACGTGGCGAAGAAACGTCCAACAGTACACGCGGCAGCTGGGGAAAGCCCATCGAGACTTGGCCGCCCCCGGTCGGAGGAAAAGGGAGAGGTCAATCACAGGATCCTGAGGGCGGCTACGGCGCTCTTTTTGCGCCAAGGTTTCGCGGCGACCACCATGGACGGTGTGACCGAGGCGGCCCGCGTGTCGAAAGCCACGCTCTACGCTTACTACGCCTCCAAGGAGGCGCTTTTCGTCGAAGTCGTCCACACGCGGGCGCTCGCATGGGAAAACCGCTGGGCCGAAGCCGAAAGGCCCCCGCCGGAGGATATGCAGACCACCCTACTGCACTATGCGGCAACCATCATGGAAACTACGGCCGACGATGAGGTTCGCACCTTCGAGGAACTGATCTTCAGCGTGACCTTGGCGCAACCGCATCTTAAGAAACCCTTAAATGTTGCCCTGGGTTATAGGCGTCTGCGCCGGCACATGACCGAAGATATCCAGCGCTGCGCCGAGAACGAGAAGATTGCGGTAAGAAATCCACAGCGCGTCGCGGAAATGCTGTTTGCCCTGCTTTACGGCTGGTGTCGCAGTGAGGAGAGAATACGAAAAATCTCAAAGAAAGAGAGAAAGGAATACCCCGAGGGTGCCGTAGCGATGTTAATGGAGAATAGGGCGCTATGGTAAACGCTGTGTCGTGCACAGGCCCATAACGATCTCTCACCTCTCGATTCAAGCACCAAGATTGGGGTGGAGCCGATCTGCCGTGTACCGCCGGCCGCCCCATCGACCTATCGGGAACTGGCCGGCTAACGGCGCGATCCTTCGCGCCGCGCCTTGTCCGCGCGACCAGGTGAACCGGCAATTCCATGCGTTGACGCTGAACCCGTTAGCCCTTGTCAGCCTTCTGACGCCACTCCGCTGCGCTCAGCTCGACGCCTTCGATGTACCATTTTGGGGCTGCATCGGCTGAAACGATAGCAGGTCCCAGAGGATTGCTAATCTGATATGCCCGTCCGATGGGATCGACATTCTTGACGACCACGGTGCGGCCGTTCCGCGAATAGACGATCCGATGATCCGACGGGTACGGCGGGGCTTCGACGGCCGGTTTTATGCCCGCCTTCCAACTGGCAACGACCTCTTTGGCAATGCTCAGGGAACTGTCGCATAGATGCGAGAAGTCCGGATACGGCTCGACCTTCTGGCCTAGCTCTCTTAGAAGGACAGGCTCCAGCTCTGTCAGCCGAGCTTCCAGATCCACGACATGGGCAAGCGAAAGCCACGGTAGCAAGGCGCCGATTTCTTCTGGCTCGGCTTCAGCAATGCAAGCCAAGTCGAAGACGTCGCGAGGCTGAAACTGTCGTCCGCGATAGGCCACCTTCTTGGCGAGAATCTCTCGGGGGCGCTCGATCGAGACCTGGCGCCCATTCAAGACGGCGTCCTCGGTCGCGTCTTCTTCGACAATTGGGCTGGCCGCGATAATGTCGATCTCTTGCATCCCAATGATGAGCTTGGTCGTGACGGCATCTTCGCCATAGTCGGCGAAGAGATCCGCGGCTGTCTCATTGAAACGTGGAGAGCACCACTTCGCGAGCCTTGCGTCCGTGACAAACAGATCGAGATCGTTGCTCTTTCGATGTCCGTAGCGGCGTAGCAGCATCGAGCCGCCGCCGATCTGGATGGGGAAAGGGACGTTATGGTCCCGCATGACCTCGTCGATGACCGCAAAGCTATAGCCCAGCAGCGATTTCCACGCGTCGTTGTGAGGGCCGTCAGAAATTGGGTACGACGCCACGGAGATGTTCCTCGAGTTCCGGACGATGCAAAGCGAGCCGCCGTCTCTGCTTTTTCACAAAGCGCGCTAGTGTCGGGGCCTTGATTTCGTGACGGTCGCAGAACCGCAGGATCTCTGTCAGCGACAACTCACCCAAAAAGCGTTCAAAGTGCCCGGCCCACCCTTTCGGCACGACGTTAGCCGTAAGGCCATACGCAAGCGTGCTCGCTTCGATATTCCTCGGGAACGGAACGTTAACGGACGTGACGACGATCCGGTCGATATCGGGCAAGCCGGTGTAGCGCCGCGGCCGGTGCCGTTCGCAAGCTTCGCGAACGCGGCTGGCAATGGCCGCCATGTCCTTCTTTCGGCTCCGATGTGCGTCGCGAAACGATTTGGCGAGAGCAAGAAGTCTTTCCCGATAGGCAGGCGGAACCAACGCCTCGACTTTCACCAAATCGGACGCCCCACCAGATTTTTTATATCGCTCCTGTCTTGCAGCTTTACCCATCACGGGCCCTCCGCGGAAACATATAGTGTCTCCAGGAGACGCTATCAAGTCATTAGAAAGACGCCAGATTATCTCCCAATTTCGGTACGCTAAGTTGCTCAGGCACACTTTCGTGCATGTCAGGACGGCGGTTCGGTCCTTGACCGGAAGCAGCGCGCCCTTGTCCATCGGTCGCGGTGGTTAGGCTTTCGCATTCGGGGAACCGCTTAACCAGGGGCTATCTCGGCCTCGATGACGTTCGAAGCTCCTGGAAAAGCGGCGGGCGTCAGGGCGACGTGGTCGACCGGCGCCTCGTGCCATCGAGATTGCGCTGGAGGATGTCGCCGCCCGGCGCTTGTGGGCATTCGCTATATCTAAGCAAACTGTTCTTGGGTTCCGATCGCGCGGATTGCACCGATATATGGTTTTCAACGCTAGAGACCGAAGACACGCGCGGCATTCTCCCGAAGAAATTTGGGCCAGACAGCGTCGGTGAACGGAACATTTTCTAGCTCCGTGAAAATACGGTCCAAACTTAAACCGGAGGGAAAATAACCCGCATACATTATTTTGTCCGCGCCACGCTTATTTGCGTAATCGATGATCTCTCTTGGGTAGTGCTTGGGTGCGAATGCGCTGGTGGAGTAATAGAGATTGGGGTATTTCAGCAGCAGCTTGACGGCAAGATCGACCCACGGCTCTCCTCCGTGTCGCATGATCATGACCAATTCCGGAAAGAACCAGCAGACTTCATCTACAAGCTCCACGCGCTGTGTCGTCAACGGAATGCGCGGTCCCGGCACACCGACATTGACGAAAATGGGGATGCCGAGTTCGCAGCAAGTGGCGTAGATCGGATACATTTCCGGGGCGTTGATCGCGATCTGCGGAAAGGTTCCCGCAGCGAAGTACGACACTGCCCGCAGCCCGCGTTCCTTGTGTAGCCGCTTGATGCGGCGGACCTCATCCATGCCCTCGTATGGCTCGACCGGCGTGCAGAACAGGAAGCGATTGGCGTATCGCTCAGCGATCATATCGAAGTGCTCGAAGCGATCGGTGATGCTGATCAATCCCCATTCAATGCCATGCTTGTCCATCTCCGCGACAATCCGCGGTATGAACTCGCTTTTTTCGGTTCCGAGGCTCGGCAGGTCCTTGAAAAGATATTGCGCCGGCATCCGGAACGACTCCCGGCTCTCCTCATCCCGCAGAAGCGGCCGGAAGCGGGCATAGCCTTCCGAATTGTGCTCGCTCGTCGGCACGCTCATGTGCAGATCGATGGCCGCAATATTCCTGGGCATTGGCATAATAGGTTTTTCCTTCCGCGATCCGCTCAGTTCATCGCGTCGATCAGAGCGGGAGTAACATTGGTGCGATCGAGTCCGTCTGCGGTTATGCATGCATGGCTTCGAAACAAAACTTCACGGGGCAGCCCGTAGATCTCGAGGTCGCGCATTGGAAATGCTTTGATGTCGTTGTGGTCGAGACTGGCGTCGCAGCGCGCAATCGCCGCTACTGCGAGCCACTGATCCGGCACGCCATACGCAAGGCGTCTAGCACCGCAGGAAATTCGGACGGTACGCGCTCGGTCTTCGGCGCGTAGATATTCTCGCCTCCGACCACGGCCACATGCTTGAATCAACTGAGAATACCTCTCACCAGGGCCTCCTTTGGGCGGGTTTCGACGTCGCCGGTTCCACGCTTGCGCAATCAGCGCTTGCTCTTTCAGTACGATATCGTTTATTTATTTGAATGCAAGTGGCGGCCGTGGTAAAGGCGACGCTCGGCTGAAGCGCGGCGGGGATGCGCCCTGAAACATGGACGGTCGGCGGTTTCGCCCGCGTAGGTTTTTCCCAGAGGAAACTCATGGGGAAGAAGCTGATTACCCATCGGCCATTCAGGCGGGCGGCAGTCGTCAGATAGGTGAAGGGCTCGCCCAAAGTATCCAGTTAACCCGGCATGTGCGCTGGGATCGAGTAAACGGAAGGAACGCTAAAAATGGGACAGCTCGACGGTAGAGTGGCGATCGTAACCGGCGGTGGCGAAGGTCTGGGGCGTGGCATTGCCCTGCGAATGGCTCAGGCGGGCGCGAAGGTCGTGATCGCCAACCGCAAACAGAGCACAGGGGACGAGGTGGTGTCGGAGATTCGGCAACGGTTTGGTGCCGAAGCTGATTTCATCCAAACCGATGTGGGTATCAAAGATCAAGTTCTGCGCATGGTCGATTTTACCAAGGACCGGTTCGGCAATGTCGACATTCTTGTCAACAACGCTTTCGCTGGTTTGAACGTTGTTCACCTCGAAGACCGCCCGGATGAGGATTTTGATTTCGGTTTCCGAGTGGGATTCATGTCGGCCTGGTGGGCCATGAAAGCGGCGTTCCCGATGATGCGCGACCAACGTTGGGGCCGAATCATCAATATCTGTTCGCTGAATGGTGTAAACGCGCACTTATACACGGCCGAATACAATACCGCTAAGGAAGCCCTGCGCTCTCTGACCCGATCCGCGGCGCGCGAATGGGCTCGGTTTCAGATCACCGCGAACGCCATTTGCCCGGCGGCCGTTTCGACCAACTTCAAAAAATATGCGGAAGCGAGCCCGGAGAATGCAGCCCTCGTTGCCGCGCAGAACCCGATGGGCCGCATGGGCGACCCCGAAGCGGATCACGGCGGCGTCGCGGTCTTTCTCGCCTCCGATGACGCGCGCTATACGACCGGCAACACGCTATTTGTGGACGGCGGCGCCCACATCAACGGCGTGCAATACGATCCGATGCCGGAATAGTCCCTGGCAATAATCGCGGCGGAATACATGTGTACATGGCGCGACGCAGGATTATGGGCGTGATGCCCAATTCTGCCGAATTAAATGGCACGACGGAGTTTAGTAGTTATCGTTTCAAATCCCGAGCCCTGAAGGCACGGAATGATCCTGTTCGAGTTGAAGGCCGCTTGCTCGCCCGCGCATAGACCAGCTGCGCCGAACGGGGACGGCGGCAATCGGACAAACGCACTGGCCGGCAAGACATATCGGGGAAGTATTTATGAATCAAAGGTTGAAGGGCAAGAGGGCTTTGATCCTCGGGGTCGGTCGGCAAAATGTGGGCGCCGCCATTGCCCGAACCTATCTCGATCACGGGGCGCAAGTCGTAATCGCGGGGCGACGGGAACAGGCTTTGCGGCAGATCGCCGATGACCTCAGAGCCGAATGGGTGGCCTGTGATATCACGGACGAAGCCGGACTGAACGCCGCGGTTGCAGAGGCAGCCGCAAAGATGGGTGGCCTTGATATCGGCGTTAACAGCACCGGATGGGGCTTGCTCAAACCCTTCCTTGAAACGGACCGATCTGACCTCGACCGAATGACCGCGGTACAGTTCACCGGTCCCTTTCAATTCTTCCAAGCACTGCTACGCAGCATGACGAATGGTGGCTCCATCATCCAGATTTCTTCGGTCACCTCGACGATCATGTTCGACGACCACGCCGCCTACATGGGCACAAAAGCCGGGATCGACCATGTGATCCGCTGCATCGCCCACGAGTTCGGCCACCGAGGGATTCGCGCCAACTCGATCGCGACGGGCGGCGTTGCCGATGCTCCGATGTCAGGCGGCGGCTTGACCCATCCCGCTATCCACGAGCTCTACATGCGTGAGATCCCGTTGCAACGCTCGGGAGTTTCGGCCGACGTCGCCAACGCGGCCCTTTGGCTTGCCAGCGACGAATCGGACTTCGTAACTGGGCAGACGATCCACGTGAGCGGCGGGCAAACGTTGCGGCGTAACCCATCGCTCGCCGAACTCCGTACCGCTTTCGGGGGCGCGGTATGAAAGCGATCAGCCTCGATTGCCTGACGCTACCCGACGTTAGTCCGGTGGATCTGTTCGGAATCGCCGCTGATGCGGGTTTCCCCATGGTTAGCCT
>CAZNNJ010000266.1:0-7269 GCA_964574305.1 uncultured Rhodospirillales bacterium
GGTGCGGGCGCCCGCCGCTCCGGCCCGCTGATCCCGCTATACCGCACGCCCTTGCGGGGCTAGTTCTGCTGCGTGCCCGGAATCGAGTCGACGCCACAACCCCATCTTCGCCTTAAGAGCATCGAGGCGTGCCGCGGCGTGGCGGCGACGCTGGTCCTGCTTAGCCATTGCGGCCATACGCTGGGCGCGCCGCAGAATTTCGGCGCCCCGCCCTTCGGCCTGCTGTTCCAGTTCGGCCGGTCGGGCGCCGACATCTTTTTCGTCCTGTCGGGCTTCCTGATCTCTCTGATCCATTGGCGCGATATCGGCCGCCCTGAGCGGCTGGGCCATTACCTCGCGCGCCGGGTCACCCGGATCTATCCGACATACTGGATGGCGCTGCTGGCGATCGTGCCGGTCGATCTGGTGACCCGCACCTTCTACGACCGCTACGACGAGCCGTGGGAGGTCGTGAAGAACATCCTGCTGCTGCCGCAGAACGACCAGATCATCGACGTCTCGTGGAGCCTGTGCAACGAGCTGCTGTTCTATGCCGTGTTCGGCCTGCTGATCTTCAGCCGCCGGGCCGGGTTCCTGGCGCTGGGCGTCTGGATCGCCGCGATGGCCGCGCGCCCGATCGTGGCGCCCTACGACGATATCGTCTGGCTGAACCTGCTGACCTATCCGATGAATTTCGAGTTCGTCGCCGGCCTCGCCGCCGGCTGGGCGCTGCAGCGGCGGAAGTTCCCCAAGACCGGCGTCATGCTACCCGGCATCATGCTGGCCGCCGGCCTGATCGTCTTCGCCGCCTCCGCCGTCGCCGAGGATCGCCAGCTGCTGTGGAGCAACGAGTTCCATCCCTGGTTCCCGGCGCAATATTGGCGGGTCGTGATCCTGCGTTCCTCATGCTACGGCGCGGCGGGCGTGCTGATCGTCGCCGGCCTGTCGGCGCTGGAGATGCACGGACGCATCCGCGTGCCGCGTGCGCTCAGCCTGCTCGGCGGCGCGTCCTATCTGCTTTACCTCATCCATGTGCCGGCGCTGGTCGCGTTCGGCGCCAGCGAACGGCGGCTGCATCTGTTGCTCTACCTGCCGCCCTGGCTCCTCGCCGCCCTGGTCGTCCTGCTGGTGATCGCAGGCGCCGTGGGTCTTCATTTGGCGATCGAGAAGCCTTTGCTGCGAGCCGTCCGGCCGGCCAAGGCCGCCGGATCGATGCCGCCGTCGTCGGCCCTGGTCTGATTATTTCGCCGGCGGCTTCTTGGCGGCGCGGGCGCTGCGCGCCTTCTTGGTGCCGAAGCCGACCTTCTTGGCGAAATCCGACCGGGCCAGCGTGTAGTTGGGCGCCGCCATCGGATAGTCGACCGGCAGCCCCCACTTGGCGCGGTACTGGGCCGGGGTCATGCCATAGCTGGTGCGCAGATAGCGTTTCAGCATTTTGACCCGCTTTCCGTCCTCCAGACAGATCAGATAGTCGGGAGTGACCGATTTCTTGATCGGCACGGCCGGAACCTGCGGGGCCGCCTTCCTTTGCGGTACTTCATCCGTCAAGCCTTCAAGCGAGGCATAGACGGAGGCAATGATATTGCCGACCTCCGGAAGCGTTACCTTATTTCGCCCAACATAGGCGGCAACGATATCGACCATGCGCTTTAAAACAGCATCCTTCGATCTTGGATCGGCGACAGCTTCTGCCATGATATCCCTCATGAAAGCCCAGTGAAAATAACGGGATTCAGTTAAAGCGAGGGGTTTTGCAGAATGCAATAACCATTAAGGATTTGTTACAATATTTTTGTTAACATCCAGCGATAAGGTTAGAATATAAGATCGAAAGTGGAATAGCATTCTATTCTTACAAAAACTGGAATGTAGTTCTATTTGAAGCCGTTACATTCCTTTGAACTGTTATCATCTGCTTGATCTTGCGACAACAAATTGTTCTAATTTTGAAAGAACTGCGATCGGCCGCCATAAACAAGCGCTGCAAGTCGTGGAATTATTGCGCTTGGGCGGCGGCTTCCTTTCCGCAATCAATAGGATCGCGGCATTCCCAGCACATGCTCGGCAACATAAGCCAGGATGAGGTTGGTGGAGATCGGGGCGATCTGCATCAGCCTTGTCTCGCGCCATTTGCGCTCGACGTCGTAATCGCGGGCGAAACCGAAGCCGCCATGGGTTTGCAGGCAGGCCTCGGCCGCGTGCCATGACGCCTCGGACGACAGCAGCTTGGCGATATTGGCGTCCTCGCCGCAGGGCTTGCCGCTCTCGAACAGGGCGCAGGCGCGGCGCAGCACCATGTCGGCGCCCAACAGTTCCGCATAGGCGCGGGCGATCGGGAACTGGACGCCCTGGTTCTGGCCGATTGGCCGGCCGAACACTTCGCGCTCCTTAGCGTAGGCTGTGGCGGTTTTGGTGAACCAGCGGCCATCGCCCAAGGTCTCCGACGCGATCAGAATGCGCTCGGCATTCATCCCGTCGAGAATATAGCGGAAGCCTTTCCCCTCCTCCCCGATCAGGTTGGCGGCGGACACGCGCAGATTGTCGAAGAAAACCTCGGTCGTGTTGTGGTTTATCATGGCCTTCAGCGGCCGGATTTCGAGCCCGTTGCCGCGCGCCGCCTTCATATCGACCAGGAACACCGACAGGCCCTCGGTCTTCTTCTTGACCTGGTCCGCTGGCGTGGTGCGGGCGAGCAGCAGCATCAGATCGGAATAGAAGGCGCGCGAGGTCCAGACCTTCTGGCCGTTGATCACGTAATCGTCGCCATCGCGCACCGCCCGGGTCTTGAGCTTGGTCGTGTCCGAGCCACTGGTGGGCTCAGTGACGCCGAAGGCCTGGAGGCGCAGTTCGCCCGAGGCGATCCTGGGCAGGTATTTGCTCTTCTGCTCCGGGCTGCCGTGCCGCAGCAGCGTGCCCATGATGTACATCTGGGCGTGGCAGGCCCCGGCATTGCAGCCGGCGGCATGGATCTCTTCCAGGATCGCCGAGGCCGCGCGCAGCGGCAGGCCCGAGCCGCCATACTCCTCCGGGATCAGGACGGAGAGATAGCCGGCGTCGGTCAGCGCCTGGACGAACTCGGACGGATAGGCCTCGCGCGCCTCGAGGTCGCGCCAGTAGCTGCCGGGGAAATTCGCGCAGATGCGGCGGACTGCCTCGCGGATCTCGGGATAATCCTCACCGATCTCCAGCATCACCGGCTTGTCGTCGCTCATTGCATTACTTTCCGAATATCTCAGCGTTGTCGGCGCCCAGATCGGGCACCGGCTCGTTGCGGCCGGGACGGACGCCGTCGAAGGAGAGCGGCAGCCCGAAGAAGGTCAGCGCGCCGTCGGCGCTATGGCGGATGATATCCAGCGCCTCTGTCTGCGGATGGGCGACCACCTGCCCCATCGTCTGGATCGGCGCGCAGGGCACGCCCGCCGCCTCGATCAGTGGAATCCATTCCGCTGTCGTGCGGGTGGACAGCGCCGCGGTGAACAGCGCGTCGAAGGCGGCACGGTTGCGCACCCGTTCGCCGTTGGTCGCAAAGCGCGGATCGGCAAGCCATTCTGGATGGCCGACGACCGCCAGCAGCTTTTCCAGCAGCGCATTGTTGCCGGCGGTGACGATCAGCATCGAATCGGCGGTGCGATAAGCGCCATAAGGCACGATATAGGGAGAGCCCGAGCCTTGCGGCTTCGGGTCCTCGCCGGTCGCGGCATGGGCGGTGGCGTGATAGACCATCCAGCCCAGCGCCGTTTCGAACAGCGACGCGCCGACCACGCCGCCCCTGCCGGTCTGGGCTCGTTTCAGCAGCGCCGACAGCACGCCGATCACCACCCACATGCCTGAGCCCATATCGATCAGCGACGTGCCGACGCGGACCGGCGGCCGGCCCTCCGCCGCCTCCCCCGTCACCGACATGATGCCGCCGAAGGCCTGCATCAGCGGGTCGTAACCCGGACGATCGGACAGCGGCCCTGTCTTTCCGAACGCGCCGATCGTGGCATGGATCAGCCGCGGATTTTCCGCCAGCAGCACATCGGCGCCCAGGCCAAGCTTTTCGACCTGACCCGGGCGCATGTTCTGGATCAGCACGTCGGTCTCCTCGACCAGCAGCTTGCGCAACCGCGCCAGCTGCCCGGCGTCGCCGAGATCGACCGCCACGGACCGCTTGTTGCGATTCAGCGCGCGAAAGATCGTGCCCACGCCCTCATGAAAGGGCGGGCCCCAGCCGCGCGCGTCGTCGCCCTTGCCGGCCCGCTCGACCTTGATCACATCGGCGCCAAGCTCGGCCAGCACCAGGCCGGCATAAGGTGCGGCGACGTTGCTGCCGAGTTCGACGACGCGGATGCCGGTGAGCGGGAGCTCAGACATGGATGCCGGTCGCGGCGCTGAGCTCGGCGCGGAATTCCGGCGCGGTCGGGCCATGGTTGGAACGGCGGCGATAGATGCCGAGGCAATCCTCGATCTTGGCCTCCATCTCCTCCGGCGTCGCCGGGCGGCGGGGCGAGCCGGGATAAGGGTCGATCTCAGCGAAGGCAATCTGCTTGCCCTGGCTCTCGACCGAGAGCTTGACCGTGCCGTGGTCGAGCCCGACCAGGACGCCGTCATCGGCGCGCGGCTCCTCCGACAGGTCGATGCGGCTCATCACCGCGCGGATGCCGGCGCGCGCCACCGCCGCGTTCTCGAAGTCACGCAGCGTGACCGACCCTTGCGAGATGGCGGCGGCGATGTTGTAGGGGCCGCAGAACTTGGCCTCCAGCCCGTCGGTCGGATCGTCGACGCGCAACGGCACCAGCGAACCATGCGGCGCCTTCACCGTGATCTTGGCATCTTCCGGCAGAACGAGGCCCGGCAGCTGCTCGCGCGCGGCAAAGCCGGCGGAGATCAGACGATGATTCATGTAGCAGCACGGATAAAGCTTGCGCGACAGGGTGTTGAGATCGATCTCGACCGGCACCGTCGCCGGGTCCTCGCCGGGCTCCGCCCCGGCATAGAGATGCAGATAGCCGCGCGGCCCGAAGATGTCGGCATCGCCGGTCAGCCCCGCCTCGGCCAGCAGCGCCGAACGCACGCCGGCGGCCGAGGCCAGCCCGGCTTGCAGCGGCTTGGCCATCGCGCCGAAATTGCGCTGCATGCCGCCGGCCTGGGCTGCGGCGATGGCGAGCGCGTGGCGGATTTCCTCGCGGCCAAAGGACAGCAAATGGGCGACCGCGGCAGCCGTCGCCAACGGGCCCAGCGTGGAGGTGGCGTGCCAGCCCTTATCGTAATGGGCAAAGCCGAGCACGCGGCCGAGCGCGATATTGACGGCGATGCCGATAGCGAAAGCCTGCGGCATGCGCTCCGTCAGGCCTGGGCGGCTGTTGTTCACGGCGAGCAGCGCAGGCACGACCGGCACGCTGGGGTGGCTCACCGTCTCGAGCTGCACGTCGTCATAGTCGAGCGCGTGGCCGGCGGTGGCGTGGATCAGCGCCGCATGCTCGACCGAGGAAGCCTTGGTCCCGTCGATCAGCGGCGCGACATCGCCGCGATAGACGGCGAGCGCCGCCTGCACCACCGGGTCGTGCCAGCCGGCATAGGCCACCGCCATCGTATCCTCGAACGCGGTCAGGACCTCCGACCGCTCCCACGCCGTCAGTTCCCGCGGCGCCTCGACGAGGTCGCATATCCGATCCATGAAGCTTTTGGCCATTTCCGCCCCGTCCCGGCTATTGTTAAATGTACGGACAATATGACTGGTAAAGCACCTCGAGGTCAAGCATACTGAAGGCCGATTCGATTTGTCCGGTCATTGAGGAAGGGAATAGGACCCCGTTGACCCGCTATAAGGAGCTTCGCCAGACCCTCGCCGCGGAAATCGCCGCCGGCGCCTTTGCGGTCGGCGCCAAATTCCCGACGGAATATGAGCTGTGCGGCCGCTTCAATGTCAGCCGCCACACGGTGCGCGAGGCGCTGCGCGCGCTGGAGGACCAGGGGCTGCTGGCGCGCCAGGCGGGGCTCGGCACCACCGTGCTTGCCCACACCCCGGCCGCGCTCTACACCTCGACGCTGGATTCGCTGGGCGGGCTGCACGACTACGCCACCGAGACCGCCTTCGAGAAACAGAACGAAGGCTTCGTCACCATCCGTGGCGGGCTGGCCGATATATTGGGCCGTGCGCCGGGCGAACGCTGGCTGCGCTTTGCCGGGCTGCGCCGGATGGTCAGCGACGGTTCGGCGATCTGCTGGACCGAAATCTTCGTCGCCGAGCCCTACTCCGCCGACCGCGGCAAGCTGATCAGCCGCGAGGCGCCGGTTTACGAAACCATCGCCCGCGAATTCGGCCTGGAAATCCGGGAGGTCGAACAGCGCGTCTCGGCGCTGGCCATGCCACCGGAGATCGCCAGGGCGCTGGATGTCGAGCCCGACAAGCCGGCACTGATGACAAGGCGGCGCTATTTCGCCGGCGGCGACACGCCGTTCGAGATTTCGCTCTCGATCCATCCCGGCGACCGCTATGCCTATACCCAGCGCCTGCACCGCGAAGGCGCGCGCAAATAGGGACGTACATGGACCTGCCTGCCTACCAGACGCTGAAGACCGAGCTCGGCGACCGGATCCTGACCGTGACGCTCAACCGGCCGGAGACGATGAATGCGCTGAACAGCCAGATGGGGCTCGACCTCATCGATGTGTGGAAGCGGCTGGCAGCCCAGCATGACGATGTCCGCGTCGTCATCCTGACGGGCGCCGGGGAGCGCGCCTTCTGCGCCGGCGGCGACTTGAAGGAGCGCAACGGCATGACCGACGAGGCTTGGCGGCATCAGCATGAGATTTTCGAGCATGCCTTCCAGGCGATCATCGATTCGCCGGTGCCGGTGATCGCCGCGGCCAACGGACATGCCTATGGCGGAGGGCTGGAGTTCCTGCTGGCCGCCGACTTCGCCTATGGCGTCTCCACGGCGCGCTTCGCGCTGACCGAGGTCACGATCGGCATCATGCCGGGGGGCGGCGGCCCCCAAACCCTGGCCCGCGCGGTCGGCCCCCGCCGCGCCAAGGAACTGATCCTGACCGGCCGCCCGTTCGGTGCGGACCAGGCGCTGGACTGGGGTGTGCTGAACCAGGTCTGCGAGCCCGGGACGCTGATGGACGCCGCCATGGCGACGGCCCGGACCATCGCCGACAATGCCCCGCTGTCGGTACGCCAAGCCAAAAAATCGATCCAGGCCGGACTGCAGACGGACCTGCATAGCGGCCTCAGGATCGAAATCGAGGCCTATAATCACCTTGTCCCGACCGAGGACCGGCGCGAGGGAATCCGAGCCTTTT
>CAZNNJ010000267.1:0-6071 GCA_964574305.1 uncultured Rhodospirillales bacterium
GCGGAATTCGACATTGCCGAAATAGCTGGTCGGCCTGGAGGCGAACATCGCGAAGCCCGACGACGCGGCGATCACGAAGGCCGCCCAGGTGATGGGCAGCAGTTCCCGGGTGAGGGCGAGCGCCGAGCGACCGCGCGCGGTGATCCCGATCAGCCGCAGATCGACCGTGGCGATAGTGCCGAAGACCAGCGCGATGGCCAGGACATGCGTGATTTCCGCAGGCACGAAACCGAACGGGGATTCGCGCATATATGTGCCGAAGGCGCTCGCCTCCAAGGCGTGCAGGAGTGAATCGACCGTCATGGGCGACCGATCATTCGTAGCGCTCCCAGACGTAGGCGATCTCGCGGCCGCAGACGATGATGCCGATCCAGAGCGCGAGCGAGCCGATCGCGAAGAGCCGGTTCATCGCCGGGCTCGCCGGCATGTCCGCGCCCACCGATCGGCGGCGGACCGTGCGGAAGAATATCCAGGTCAGCGCCGAAACGGCGACCACCATGACCATCTTCCAGCGGAAATGCGGGGTGTTCAGCTGGCGGCCAGGCTCGGCAACGGTCTGCACGATGCCGGTGAGCAGGAGGACACCCAGGCCGGACCAGATCCAGGGGGCGACGGCGTTCGTCACTTCCGCCACGCTCCGCTGGCTCCGGGTCAGGCCGAGCAGCCGCAGGGCCAGGATCGTTGCGGACCCGAAGACGATGCCGATCGCGACGAGATGGATCGATTGCGACGTCGGAATGACCCAGAGCGCGTTCTGAAACGCCTGGCTGACCGGTGTCGATTCGATCCATTTCGCCAACGCCCTGAACAACGATGCCTCCCCTTTTTTCGCTGTAAACGCGTTCAGAACTTCGCCTGCAGCACCACGCCGAAGGTCCGTGGATTGTTGACGTAGGCGATGTTCTGCCCGAACGAGTTCTGCACGGTCAGCTTGTAGGCGGAACTGCTGAGATTCTTGCCGTAGACCGTGACGCTGTACCTGTCGTCGGGCGATGCGTAGGTCAGGTACGCGTTGACGATCGTGTATCCGTCCTGGCGGAACTGGGGATTCGTCGCTGGATAGTTGCTCGTGTCGAAGTCGGTCAGCATCCAGCTTTGATAGTGAATATCCACATCGGCCATGAGCCCGCCGCCGTTCGGCAGGTCGAAGCTGTGGGAATAGCTGCCCGAGAACGAGAAGGTCGGGATATGCGGCACGCGCCCGCCGTTCGTGGCGATGCTCGATGACGTGCCGTCATAAGGGTTGGCGAACAGGAAATTCGATCCCCACTCCCCGTGCAGGAGTTCCGGCGACAGCGTGATCGTGTCATGCGGCGTCGGATGCGCGGTCATCTCCACGTCGAGGCCATAGATGGTCGCCGGCAGGGAAACGATTACCGACTGGAATTCCGCCGGGTTGCTCGGATTGCTGACGGACTGCGGCGCCTGGAACCCGGAATAGTCGTAATAGAACCCCGCGACGTTGAGCGTGCCGAAACCGTCGAACTTGTTCTTGGAGCCGACCTCATAGGCACGAACTCTTTCGTTCTGATAGCCCTGCCCGTTGACCGATCCCCCCGGCCGATAGCCGGTCGAGATCATCGCATAGAGCAGGTTGTCGGGCGTGAGGTCGGTGTCGAGCCGCGCCTTGTAGTCGAAATGATAGAAATGCTTGTCGAACATGTTCGAGCTGATGCCGCCGGGTGTGTCGAACGTGTCGGTCGCCTGGATATGGTCCGCGGTCTCGCGCAGGCCGACCGTGGCGCGCAGCGTGTCCAGGATCGGATAGGTCAACTCGCCGAAGCCGGCATACGAGGTCTGCGTCGGCACTTCGGTCACAATCACGATCGGATTGAAGACCGCTGTCGCAGGTCCGGTGGTGAATATCTGCTCGTTCGTGTTGCGGTAGTAATAGAAGCCGGCAGTCCAGGTGAGGGGCGATCCGTCAGGATTCGAGAGCCGGACCTCCTGGGTCACCGTGCGGTCGAACGGCGCCTGGGTGAATTCCTTGCCGATACCGCCGAACTGGCCGCTCACGCTGGTGGTCGTCTGATAGGACGGGATGTAGGTCAGGTTCGCGAAGCCAAGGTTCCAGTCGAGCGTCGCATAGAGCCGCTTATAGTTGATCGTGTTCTTCGATCCGCCGGGCAGCGTGGTGTTCCAATCCGTGACGTCCGGCTGGGCTGCGCTGACGATTTCCGTTCCGGCACCGTCGCTGTCCGCCCGATAGTAGGTGCCGCCGATCAGCACGGAAAAGTCGTCGCTCGGCGTGTAGAGCACCTTGAGGCGCGTGTTGATGTCCCGTTCGTCGTCGAGGCCGTTGCTCAGATAACCGCTGTGCCGCACTGCGTTGATGCCGAGCCGTGCCGCCACGTTGTCGCTGAGCGGGACATTCAGGATGTCGGTCAACCCGACATAGTCGTAAGACCCGTATTGAAGCTGCGCGATATCCTCGAATTCGTGCTTCGGGTCGTTGGTGATGAGATTGACGGCGCCGCCCGTGGCGCCGCGGCCGTACAGCGTTCCCTGAGGTCCGCGGAGCACCTCGACCCGGTTGAGGTCGAAGAATTCGAGACCGCCGCCCAGCCACAGCACGCCGTCGACATAGGTCGCGGTCGAAGAACTCTTGTTCGGTCCGTCGGTGCCAAGGCCGCGAATCGAGATATTGGGGGGGCCGCCGCCGCCGGTCACGCTGAGCGAGGACATGCCGCCTTCCACGCTCTGGATCTGGACGCCCGGCACGTTCTGCAGCACCGCGCTGATGCTCGTATCGGCCTTGGTCGCGACGTCGTCGCCGCTGATCGCCGTCACCGACAAGGCCGTCTTCTGAAGTTTCGAGGCATGGCGCTCGGCGGTGATCACGATCTCTTCCGGCGGCGCCTCGGGACGCTGGCCCGTTGTCTGAGCGGCTGGGGACGGGGCGGCAACCTCCTGCGCTTCCAATGGCCACGCTGCGCCGATCGCTAGTGCGAATGCCGATGCCCCAAACAACGAACTCGTAAACCGCATCCCCGCCTCCCGTTCGGATTATGGTTTTTGGTGATCCCAGGGACCGTTGGTCGTCCTCGGATCGATGTGTGTGAATTGGGTAGCGGACTTCGCCTGCCGTCGTCTGCCACATACGCTTGTGACAGACAGCAGCCCGCCCGGTGCCTAGGCTGGACACCGATCTTGGACGCGCGGAGTTGCCCTTAATGCTCTGTAAGAAGCTTCATCACGCCGCCTTCCGGTGCAAAGACGCGCGGGCCACCGCCACGTTCTACACCGAGGTTCTCGGGCTGAAATTTTCGCATGCGATGGGCGAGGACACCGTGCCGTCGACCGGGGTGTACAGCCCGCACGTCCATATCTTCTTCGAAATGGAAGACGGCAGCGCGATCGCCTTCTTCGAGGCACCGAACGATCCCGGCAATATGAAGGACCTGGAATCGCCGGACTGGATTCAGCATTTCGCGTTCGAGGTCGAGAGCATCGAGGCGCTGCTCGCGGCCAAGGAGCGGATCGAGGCAATGGGCATTCCGGTTGTCGGCCCGACCGACCATGACGGGTTCATCCTGTCCATCTATTTCTTCGATCCGTCGGGCCATCGGCTCGAGCTGACGGTCCGTACGGCGCCACCGGAACGCGCCAAGGAATTCGAAGATGAGGCCCCCGCGGTTCTGGCGCTGTGGGAGGAGACCCATGACTGGTCGCGGCGGGCGGAGCGGTTCGGCGGAGCGACTGGGTACGATCGCTCGGCCGGGAAGCCCGGAGCGGCATCATGATATTGGGCACGCTGCGCCGGGGCGGGCGCGACGGAACGCTCATCGTCGTCGATCCCAGCCGGACCCAGGCGGTGGTCGCGGAGGTTGCTGCCAGTCTTCAAAATGCGCTCGACGACTGGGATATGGTTGCGCCGCGGCTTGCCGAGGTCGCCGACGATCTCGCCAATGGGCGGCGAGCCGACGCCTTTCCGATCGTTGCCGAGGCGCTGGCTGCGCCGCTGCCGCGCGGCTACGCATTCCTCGACGGCAGCGCCTATTACCATCACATGTCGGTGATCCGGCAGGTGCGCGGCGCCAAGGTGCCGGAGGACTTCTTCGACAAACCTCTGCTCTATCAGGGCCTGTCGGACAAGTTCATCGGCCCGACTGAGCCGATTTTCCTCACCGAGGATGAGGCGTTCGGCATCGACATAGAGGCCGAGGTCATCGTCATCACCGGTGACGTGCCGCAAGGCGTCGCGGCGCCCGACGCGTCGTCCTGCATCCGCCTGATCGGCATCCTGAACGACGTGTCGCTGCGGGGATTGATCCCCCAGGAACTCGGCCGCGGCTTCGGATTCATGCAGGGCAAATCGGCGAGCGCGATGGGCCCGTTCGTGGTGACCCCCGACGAGTTGGACGATCTTTGGGACGGGCGGCTGCTCAGCGGCCGCTATATATGCCATGTCCGCGGTACGCTGCTGGGCGATCTCGATCCCGGGAAGGATGCGGCCTTCACCTACCCGGACCTGATCGCCCACGCTGCCCGCACGCGCGAGCTCTGCGCCGGCACGGTCATCGGCGCCGGCGCGCTCGCCAATGCCGAACGCCATCACGGTTCCGGCTGCATCGCCGAGGCCCGGGCGCGCGAGCATCTTGCCGATGGCGCCCCATCGACTTCGTATCTCAGGTTCGGCGATCGATGCCGGCTCGAATTCTTCGACAGGGACGGAAGATCGGTGTTCGGCGCCATCGATCAGGCCGTCGAGAGATGGGCATAGAGGCAAAAAATGATCTGGACCGGGGAAGGAACTCTGTGATGCGTGCTATCGCCAAACTCGTCATGCTCGCTGCCATAGCGGTTGCAGGCACCGAAAGGCCGGCGGTTGCAGCCGAAGACGGTGCCTGCGACCGCGCTTGCCTGAAGTCCATGGCGACGCAGGTTCTGTCTTCCATGGTCAAGCATGACGGCGATGCGTTGCCGCTGGCCCGCTGGTATGTCGCGACCGAGAATGGTTCCCCGGCTGCGCCCGGCATGATGAGCTTGTGGCGCACGGTCACGCGTTTCAGGAATCCCGACCAATATGTGATCGATCCCGCATCCGGGCAGATATTCTTTCTCGCGGAAATCTTCGAAGGCGAAAGCCCGGACGTGTTCTTCGGGCGGCTGAAGATCGAGGGCAGGCGCATTTCGGAGCTGGAGCTTTATGTCAGCCGGTCCAAGGGCGAATCCGGCCTGCAATTCCATCCGGACGGGCTGTTCCACCTCCCCGCCGTCTGGACCGCGCCGGTGCCCGCCGGGCAGAAGGCGACGCGGGATGAGCTGACTGAGGTCGCGCGCAGCGTGTTCGACCATAGCGCCGGTTCACCGATCGGGTCGCCCAAATGCGAGCTGGTCGAAATGGGTGGCCGGGTGGTCGAGAATCCGGACGCGCTCAAGGCGATCCTCACCGACAAGGCCGATCTCAGCAAGCGCGTGGTCCAAGGCGGCATGTCGGTTCCCTGCACGGCGTCGGACCGGCCTCAGGACAAGCGGGCGCGAATCATCGTCGACGACGAACAAGGCGTCGTGGTCAGCCTCGCGGTGATCCCGGGCCTGATCTATCCGAGCTTCATCGATCCGGCCTCCCGATCGACGTTCGTGCCGAAGGACATGGCGGCGGGTTTCGAACGGCTTCCAGCGAAGATGCGCGATCCGAACGAGCCCGATCAGAAACCGGGGGCACGCTATACGCCCGTTTTCCGAGTGCAACCCTCAACCCAGGCGGTTGCCGAGGTGACCAAGTATTACGGCGGTCAGATCCAAGGCGTGCAGCGCTACATGGAAATGCAGCCGGTGGGCGGGGGTTCGATCTGGGTAGCGGACGCCCCCTGAAGCCGATGGTTCGGCTCGCCCTCTTTGTCCTCGCGCTCGCCCTGTCGCTGACGACGCATGCCCAGGCCCATACCCGCAGCGAATCGCATTCGTCGTGGGTGATCAGCGGCTCGACAGTCTACCTGACCTTCATCGTGCCCGAGGCCGAGGCCAACCGCATCCTGGGTCCAGGCGGCGGTCGACCGACCGACAAGCAGCTCGGCGCCTACCTCCTCGGCCATCTGACGGTGACGGAGGGCGGCGTCGGCTGCCCG
>CAZNNJ010000267.1:6081-7261 GCA_964574305.1 uncultured Rhodospirillales bacterium
CCCGGGGCAAGGCGGGGCGTCGCGGGCTCGAACTTAACTTCGGCTTCCCGTCCGTCGCAGCGCTGCGGATTTGCACCTCGGCTTTTTTCGAGCTGGTGCCGAGCCATGTCGACCTGGCCCAGGTACAGACCGCCGACGGCGAATTCGTGGAGCAGATATTCACCGCCGACCGGCAGAGCTCCGCGGTGTCGGGCGATGGCGCGGCGGACCGGCTGCAGAATGCAGGGTTCTTCGAATATGTCTGGATGGGGATCATGCACATCTTCACAGGTGTCGATCACCAGTCCTTTCTGCTTGGGCTCGTGCTCATTTCGCGCCGGTTGCGGGATCTCGTATTCGTGATCACCGGTTTCACGCTCGGCCACAGCGTGACGCTGGCGCTGGCCGTAACGGGCGTTATCCGGCCGCATGCCGAGTATATCGATGCGCTCATCGGCATGACGATCGCCTTGATCGGCGCGGAGAATCTGGTGGCCGCCACCCACCGTACGGCCGCGGTGATCGCAGCGGGTACGGTGCTGATGGCTGGAACGATCGCGGCCAAGCTCGCCGGTCTGGGCGGTCTCCCGCTCACCCTCCTGGTCGGCATCGGACTTTTTTCGGCCGGCTATCTTCAGGTCTCCGGTCATTTGCGGGATGCGGCGCGCCTGCGCATCGTCGTGACGATCGTCTTCGGGCTGGTTCATGGCTTTGGTTTCGCGACCGATCTTCTGCAGTTGAAGCTGCCAGCCGGCCGCCTCGCCGAACTGCTCGTCGGGTTCAATCTGGGAGTCGAAGCCGGCCAGCTGACCCTTGTCGTCGCCGTCGTGCTGGGCGCGATACTGCTGACGCGCATGCGCTTTGCCCTGCCGCGGACCATAGCCGTCGATTTCGGTTCCGGCGCGTTGATCGGGCTCGGGCTCTTCTGGTTCGTCAGCCGCAGCTTTGCATGATCGAGAGGATGAATTGAAGAAAGTCTATCCAGACGCCGCGTCTGCCCTTGCGGGTCTGACGCATGACGGCATGACGCTGATGGCTGGGGGTTTCGGCCTGTGCGGCATCCCCGAGACCCTGATCGACGCGCTGGTGGCGACCCAGGTGAACGACGTGACCGTGATCTCCAACAATTGCGGCATCGACGGGGTCTGGCTGGGCAAGATGCTGGATGCGCGGCAGATCCGGAAGATGATCTCGTCCTATG
>CAZNNJ010000268.1:0-7258 GCA_964574305.1 uncultured Rhodospirillales bacterium
CCTTTACGCACTCGTGACCGTCGCGATCGACGCGCCCAACTCCACCACTTCGAACGAGCCGGCCGGAACGCCGGCAACCGCGGACTTTCCGATTCGCATCGCCGCGTTTGCCAGGTCGTTCATCGGGCTGCCTGTGCAGTAGCGTCGGTGCGATCCGAGATGCTTTTGCCGGGCAAAGTTGCGCAGCTGCTGCCGGAATATCGGGCCCGTTCCGCATACGAGTCCTACATTGTCGGGATAGCGATCTATCTCGCCGTGCTGATGCTGTTGGTCGCGCTTACGCCGGCGAGCTTCACATTCAACCGTATGCTGCTATTGCCGTTTGGCCTCATCGGCATGTGGCGCTGGTCCTGGGGGGGCACGCATCTCGTCCGCGCTCTTATCTACAAGCGGATCGTCTTCCCGAGATTGCGCCGGGAATCGGCCTCGGCCCGCCCGCCGTCGCATCTGTATGTGCTGGTGACCAGCTATTGCATGCGCGCCGAGATAAACAGCGCGGTTTACAGTCGGCTGTTCGCGGAAATCGCGGATTATGGCGTGCCGACCCTGGTCGTTGCCGCGATCACATCGGCGGCCGACGAATGGGTTATCGGCCAGGCGTTCGCGCGGCAGTCCGGTTTGCCGGAAGGCTGCCGGGTGGTCTTCCAGCGCCAGAAGGGTACCGGCAAGCGCACCGCGATGGCGCAGGGCCTCAGAACGATCATGCGCCAGCATGCTTCGCCCGACGCGCAGGTGATCCTCATGGACGGAGACTCATTGATCGGGGCTGGAACGCTCCGGAAATCCTGCCAAATGCTGGCCGGCTCGCCGGAAGTCGGCGCGGTGACGACAGAAAACCTGCCGCTCGTGAACGGGAGTCTCGCAACGAGAGAGTGGTATCGTGTCCGCATGACGCATCGGGACGTGCTCATGAGCTCGCTCGCCTTGTCGCGAAAACTGCTTGTCCTGACCGGCCGTTTCTCAGTTTTCCGGGCGGAAATCGCGGCCACCACCGAGTTCGTTACAGCAGTCGAGCTCGATCATGTCGATCACTGGAGACTTGGGCGGATCGCGATGGTCACCGGCGACGACAAAAGCACATGGTTCGTGGTGCTCCGCCAAGGCTGGAAGATGCTCTACCTGCCGGACGCGGCAATCCATCCTCTCGAAGAGCTGCCGGAAGGCGGCTTTTTCCGGAGCTCGGTTCGGCTGATGGTGCGCTGGTATGGCAATATGGCGCGCGGCAACTTCCGCGCCGTTCCACTCGGTCCGAAGCGGTGCGGATGGTTCACCTGGTTGTGCCTGATCGATCAGCGGATCTCGCCCTGGACCTCGCTTATCGGTCCCACCACAATGTGCGTCGCCGCATATCTGCACGGATCCGGCTATGTGTGGGCGTATCTGCTCTGGGTGCTGATATCCCGCAGCGTGATATGCGCCGGCTATTTGATTGCTTCCGGCCGCTTCCATCCGCTGTTTCCCTTTCTGTTATACTATAATCAACTGTGCGGAGCCTGGATAAAGCTCTATGTATTCTTTCATCCCTACCGCCAGAAATGGACACGCCAAGCCATGGCCCCAGCCCGGCTCGACCCGGATTTGCGTGTCAAAGCACTCACATCTTCCCTTTATAACCTTGCCTCCATTGCCGTCTTCATCCTGGTTGTTACCGCCATCACCCTGAGAGCCAGCTCCGACCACACAGTGGTCGGCGTGCCGCCGGTCGCCAGTGCTTTTACTAATGCCGTCAATCGATAGCTCGCGCCGATTGCCGAGCGGCACCCGGAACGGCCGGACTTGCCGGATGTTGCTGATCGTCTCCGCATCGCTCGTTATCGGAAGTCCGCTGTGCTTTGCTGAGGCGCCGGTGTCACAGCCCTGCCAGCGTCGCTATGCGCAGCGGCAAGAAATCGATTTGGCGAGAATCCTGGCCAAGGACATCCCCACCTCCAATATGTGGGGCCGTGAAAACCTGCGCCTGGTTGCCGAGACGCAGGGCGGCACCGAAACGTTATTGCAGGTCAGGTACCCCCAAGGCTCGGTCAATCCGGGGGCTGAAGGCCCTCCTGTTGGCGGTGCGGGCTTCAAATTTGCACTCGGGCGCGGCGTCAACGAAGCCTGTCTGGTCTACAGCGTGCGTTTCCCACCCGAATTCGAATTTGCCAAAGGCGGCAAATTGCCGGGCCTCTACGGCGGCGACGCCCCCAGAGGCTGCGCGGCGGCCGATGCAGCAAAAGGCTTTTCGGCCCGCTTGATGTGGCGTGCCGGCGGCACAGGCGAGTTGTATCTGTATCACCCCAGGCAGAAGGAAGCCTGCGGCGAGAGCATTGGCCGGGCTGCGTGGACTTTTCCCAAAGACGCCTGGATTTCGATCGCGGAGCAGGTGGTCATGAACGCACCCGGACGGTCGGACGGGACGATCCGCGTGTGGATCGATGGCCAGATGAAGATCGAGGTCGGCAACCTCACTCTGCGCGCCGCGGCGGACGGCGCTGTCGACGGCTTGCTGTTCTCGACTTTCTTTGGCGGCAGCGATCCGAGTTGGGCCTCACCGAAGGATCAGAGGGCCGAGTTCAAGGATTTCAGTCTCCTGTTTTGAAGCAAGGCCGCCTGAATCTCCCGCGGCCGGCGTTCCGGCTACCATTTCTCCAGCGGCGTAAGCGCTGTCCTTACCACGCCCGCTGGCACGGTGGCGGAGGGGCCAAGCACGACGACCAGCCGCTGGGTTCCCGCCGGCGCGGTCCATTTGACGATCAGCTTCTGAACGCCGGTATTCGGGTCCTGCGGCGACGGTGCCGAAGCCGAGGCGATGGCCAAGGCCGCACCGGTAGCGGGCTTCAGAATGTGGACATAGAATACTTTCCCGCCGAGCGTCAGCTTGGCGACGTTATTGGTGATCGCAATCGCCGCCTGGGTGTGCATCTGCCATGTCAGCTGCACGGAGGCGCTGGGCGTCACCTCATCGCTGATAACGACATGCGTGTTGCTGATGAGCGCCCCGCCGCGCTTTTGATGCAACCCCGGATAGGCCTGGGCAAGGTCGTAGACAACACGTGAGAAGCCCGCGGCGGCGTTGAACGTGAGCACAGGCGCCTGGGCATTCATCGCCTGATTTGCGGTTCCCGAGAGCAGCACGTTCTGCCCGATGCTCCCGGTCCGATAATATTGGTAACGCGGGCCGGAAAAATCGAAATAGCCGGGGAGGCTGTAGGAATCGGGGCCGAGGTCCATCGCAAACCGTTGGCCGAGTGCATCGATGCAGAAAGTGCCGAGATCGAGATCGCCGTGGCTCAAACCATTCGTTCCGCCCTTGATCCCAAGCCAGGTGGCATTCTGGCTGCCGAAGGCGCTGCGGAACGAAGCAACACCGACATTCGTGCTGGCAAAGAGCGCGCTGTTGGGCGGAGTCTGCGGAGGCGACTGATTGGCTGCGAACCAGCCGAGATTCATGCCTTCCACGAGGCTGGTGCTGGTGATCTCGCTGTAGCTTTGGAGCGGATCGGCAAATGCCCGTGCAAGCCACTCGACCTCCGGAACCCTTGAGTTAGTGTCGTCGGAATCGCCGAAATTGAAAACCTTGCCCGTCGGCCCGGTGATCTGGGTGATGAACGACCCGGTTTTGGAAAAGCCGGGCGATCCGAGCAGATTGCCGGGAAAGAGGCCGGCCGAGCGGAAGGCGGCGACGAAATTGATCGCGTAGGTCGCCGACAATTCCCAGTACGCCGGACCTTCGAACCAGCCGCCGTCCGGACCGAAATAGGCAAAACCGAGTTTGATGTAGTTGAGTGTCTCTTTCAGGATCGCCTGGGCACTGGTGACTTCCCCAGAAAAAGTGAGCGCCGCGACGCCGATTCCGCCGTTGCACACGAGGTTCCAGTTGGTCGCGCCGCCCGCCAGCCAAAATGGCTGAGGCTGCATCGCCAGTTGGGCTTGATAGGGGACGAATGCCTTGTCGTGAACCGCCTGACGCATTGTCGCGATCTGCCCGGCCGTCAGCGAAGCGTGAAACCAGTCGTAGACGGTCGCCACATATTGCGCCATGGCGCCGACGCCGAGGAATTTGGCCGGATACCATGTGCCGAGCGAACAGCAGGTCAGGCACTCCTGGATGGCGCGCGCCACATAGTTCGGGTTGGGCTTCAGCGCATTCGCGATGCCATAGAGGTAGGCGCGGCTGAGTATCTCGGGAACCACGGTGAATGTGTCGACGGGATCGGCGAAGGCACTCGCCGACACCGGCGGCTGCGAATACTTGTAAGCCGCCCGCGACTGAATCGATTTCGCCAGGCCGGTAGCAAATGTCGAGGAACCGGCGAGAGTCGACAAGTTCTTGAAGCCGGCGCTGTTGAGATAGAGCCGTGGGTGCGGCGGCAGCGCAGCCAGCGCGGTCCTTGAATTCGAGAAGAAACCTGCCGCCGAGGCTGCCGCGAATAACGCCAGAATTTCCCGTCGTGAGCGCCCGTGGGTAAGGCGCGAGCGTTCAAGTTCGTCGCATTCGGCATTCGCCGATCGATTGTCCGCTGCCGTCGAATGCGAACCAGATCGTTTCATTTGATTAGTATCGCTCCGAGGGCATTGAGCCCGAAGCGTCTCGGACCAACCCGGGAATGCATGGCATTCTCGCTACCATTTTTCCAGCGGTATGAGGGCCGTCGTGGCGACCGCACTCGGTACCGTCGCGGTCGGGCCGAGCACAATGACCAGTCTCTGCGTGCCGGCTGGCGCAGTCCATTTCGCGATCAGTTTCTGTATTCCGGTATTCGGATTTTGCGGCGCTGGCGCGGCGGCGGAGGCAACCGAAAAGATCGCCCCCTTAAAGGGACGCAGGATGTGCGCAAACAGGACCGCGCCGTTCAGCGTTAGTTTGGCAACGTTGCCGCTCACAGCGATCGCTGCCTGCGTGTGCATCTGCCAGGTCAGCGGGGTGGCGGCCGCAGGCGTCAACTCGTCGCTGACGACCACGTAGCTATTGTTGACCAACGCGCCGCCACGCTTGTGATGCAACCCTGCGTACGCGCTGGACAGATCGAACACCACACGCGCGAAGCCGGTGCTCGAATGGAAGGCGAGGACCGGTGCGCTGGCGTTGATTGCCTGATTGCTGCTGCCGGAAAGGAGGACGTTCTGGCCGATACTTCCGGTACGGTAATATTGGAAGCGAGGACCCGTATAGTCGAAATATCCAGCCAAAGTATCGGAATCGGGACCGAGATCCATCGCAAATCGTTGCCCCAGGGCATCGATGCAGAATGTACCAAGGTCGAGATCGCCATGTCTGATGCCGTTCGTGCCGCCCTTGATCGCCAGCCATGTCGCCTTCGGATTTCCGAACGCGCTGCGGAACGTGGCGACCCCCAAGTTGGAACTCGCAAACAGGGCATTGAGCGGCGGCGTCTGGGGCGGCGCCTGATTGGCCGTGAACCAACCCAGATTCATGCCCTCGATGTAATTCGTGCTGGTGATCTCGCTATAGCTTTGGATCGGCGTGGAGAATACCTGCGCCAGCCATTCGAGTTCCGGAACTCTGGGGTTCGTGTCATCCGAATCGCCGAAATTGAATACCTTGCCCGTCGGGCCGGTTAGCTGGGTCGCGAAGGAGCCGGTATTCGAAAAGCCAGATGAGTTCATCAAGGTGCCGGCGGTCACACCCGCGGAGCGAAACGCCGCGAGGTAGTTGATCGCGTAGGTCGCCGAGGACGCCCAGAATGCCGGGCCCTCGAGCCAGCCGCCGTCGGGAGCGAAATAAGCGAAGCCGAGCTTGATGTAGTTCAGCGTCTGGTTGAGAACGGTCGCCGCATTGGTGATCTCGCCGGAGAAGGTCAGCGCGGCGACGCCGATGCCGCCATTGCACGCAATGTTCCAGCTGGTCGTCCCGGTCGTGAGCCAGAAGGGCTGTGGTGTGGTCGCGATCTGGGTCTGGTACGGGACGAATGCCTTGTCGTGGACCGCCTTCCGGATCGTTGCGATCTGGGTCGTCGTTAGGGATGCATAGAACCAGTCATAGACGGTAGCCACGTATTGGGCCATCGCGGCAACGCCCAGGAACTTCGTGGGATACCACGAGCTCAGCGAGCAGCAGGTGAGACACTCCTGGATCGCGCGGGCGACATAATTCGGGTTCGGCTGCAGCGCGTTGGCAATACCGTAAAGATAGGCGCGGCTCAGAACCTTCTCCGCCACCGTATTCGTGTCGGCGGGATTGCTGAAATCGGCGGTCGACACCGGAGGAAGCGAATATTTATATTTCGCGCGCGACAGGATTTCCTGCGCCCAGCTGGAGGCAAACGGCGAGCTTTTCGCCAAGGTTGGCAAAGCCTGGAATCCCGCTGAATTCAGGTACAGTCTGGGGTGATGCGGCAAGGCCGCCATGGCGCTCCTAGAGCCTGGGGAGAGGCTGAGCGCAGCCGACGCGGCGGCCAAAAGCGCCAGAACCTCGCGGCGCGAACGGGAATCGGCCTGCTCTTGCTGAGCAATTCCAGGTTCAATGGATTGAAGTGAAGCTTCACTCTCTCGGCGGTGTGACATTCAATTACCCTGCCCACAAATTCTGATTTACGAAACCACTGAAATATTTACGTGCAAGCGGCGGTTCTGGATCGGATTTTCATCGGAATCGATAGGCTACGCCTGTTGAGGCGGAGGTAGCCGAGCTTCGCTTCCCGGCCGGCAATGCACCGACCGAGGGTCAGTGATGGCACTGACGAAAAGCGGTCCATACGAAACCCTCCCTTCTCCGCCGTCTAAACGATGGTGGAGATTTGCGCCTGTTGTTCAGGCTTCCGCCTAACCGGCGAGCCTACGGCAACCTAGCTCCATAGTTTCCACAGCGCTGTGTTATTTCGATGTTATTGACGCATCTTGGTGCCGAATATTCCGACGCGTCACTTTATCACTACGTACGATCTGTATTGTTCGACAATCGGTGGAAAATAGAGCGTCTGCTTTCGCCCAGTGCCAAGCGCGGCCAGATGGACGCAGGGCAGCACGGCGATCTAGGCACGATTCTTCGCTGGACGGCCCAAAGGCGAACGGCATGGCTCGGAATGGCGGGCAAATGTCGGTTTTGGCGGTGGGGAGAGCAGCTTTCCAGTGGCGGGGGCCGTCGCCGGGTCGCGCCCGCGTCTTCCCATAAGCCAACCCGTTCAATCAGAAAATGGATCGGAATCCGCCCAAACAAAGCTGGAAACGTTGCGTCCCCTAGGGGGTTCGAAACCCCGTTAACCCCCTGGGAGGGGGATGGCCCTGGCCCCTAGAAGAAGGGGACTAGGGGCGTGCGAGG
>CAZNNJ010000269.1:0-7246 GCA_964574305.1 uncultured Rhodospirillales bacterium
ACGACACGGAGGAAAAGGAGAACATCAGCTACGGGTGGGCGCCCAAGCGCCTTCGCGGCGGCTTGAGCAGCGACCGCCATTTGTCGGTGCTGTAACGCCTACTCTTCGCGATGAAACGCCGGACCAAGCTGCGTAAGCCGGTATCTTCCCAATTGGGCGGTGCGTGCCCGAATAATGCTTCGGCGATATCGCGCTCGCTGGCGCCAGCGCGATGGAGGTCCAGCGCCCAGAGAAGGAAGGCGGTCTCGAGCGATTTTCGATCGGCGCGCGGAAGCGGGACACGCGGAGCGGGCGACATGCGGGGCCGATGCGCGAAGCGCCAGAAGGACAGCGTCGCCTCAAGCCGTTCGGGATGCCAAGCATCGAAGGGAACAGCCGAGATGAGGCTAGCCCCGATCGCCGGCGGATCGGGATCGGCAAAGAAGAGATGATGTTCGATGCCGCGCGGCGGGGCAACGATCATGTGGTAGCCGTCGGGGGTCGAAAGGCCGGCTTGTCGACCGCCCCAATGCTCGGGCTCAAATCGGATCAAGCTCTCGGCGGCAAGTCCTTCAGGCGCGGGCGCAAGATGCACAGAGCGCGCTAAGATGTCGGCGCGCCAGAATACGAAAGCCTGCGTGCCGTCTTCGTCGGGATTTGCGAGGACATCGTAAGCCCCATCGTCGTTCAGGAGCGGATGAATCAGATTTTACAACGGAATCCTGATCTAAACCCTCCGCAGCGGCGTAATCCCGGGCGTAATCCTCATTTCGCCTCAGGAATTCGAAAGCGATTGTCTCCGGAGATAGGGATTCGAGGTAGCCATAATCCTTATGGAGACAGGCACGGTCCAGCGATGTCATCGGCTTTTACTCTAAAACTCAATTGGGAACTCTGCCGAACTTTGATCGTATCCTTCTCAGAAAAAGTGGAATTTGTATTCCCGTGCGAATGAATTCATCGATACGGAAAACGGATGGAGAATCCCATTGACATTTCCGCTTCCGCTCGCGCGTGCGCTGGAAATTACCGTTGCGAGCTAACTTCCTCTATCGGGAGCATCGCGCGAACGCCTTCGCCGAGGCGGCCGCCGGGAGCAATGAACACCACGCCGTTCTTTTCAAGTACGCGTTTGACGGCTTCGACGGTGCTTGTGCGCGGGTCTACTTCGCCGCGTTCCATCTTGGCCACCGCGTTTCGCGACAGGATCGCGCGATCGGCCAGTTCTTGTTGTGACCAACCGAGCAATGCCCGTCCCGCCCTGATCTGCCGTGCCGTAATCATCACGTTCACACGACCAGCACGGCGGGCTCTTGACCATTAATATGGCCCAATTGACTATTATAGGGTCAATATGACTATTTTCCGGCCCGTCAAACCATTGTGATTTCTGTATGGCCCGAGAACGTCATAGACCGAATCGACGATGACGGCGCGGAGGAACAATCTAAACTAGGGGCTGCGTCCTCACGCGGATCAAGATATTATATATAGAATTTATATAAAATGATGGAAAAACAATGAAGCCAAAAGTCGATGCCGGACCTGCAGCCACCCTCGCGCCCACCGCGGACACGCTCACGGACTACGACCGTCTTCATCTCATCACTTACATTATGCTCCTCGATGCCGCGAAGGACGGAGTGGCGCCGGCGGAGTGCGCTCGCGTCATCTTGCAGATCGATCCGGATGCGGAGCCGGATCGGGCCCGGCAATCCTACGAATCGCATTTGGCTCGGGCCAAATGGATGACGAGCTCAGGGTATCAGCAAATCCTCAACGATCCCGCCCTTCGGCAATCGTAAAACCGGAAATCAGGAACTCCGGCTTTCCGGCATTGCGGGAATGGGATCGATGGTCGGCAGAGCCGCCCGATCACCGGAAGCCTGGACAGCAGATGCTCCATGCCGCTAAGCCGATTCCACCAACCACACGGATTCGGCAGCCCAAGCCTCCGAAGAGCGGAAGAATCCGACCGGAATGAGGAGTTCACGATGAACATTACCGACCTGGCAGACCATCTCGCCGAACAGCAGGGACTGACGAAAGCGAACGCGAAGGCGGCGATCGAGACCGTCCTTGCTGCGATCACCGACGCGGCCGTGAAGGGGGAGGAGATTTCCTTGCCGTCATTCGGCAAGTTCAAGGTTACCGCCCGGGCGGCACGCGAAGGCCGCAATCCGCAAACCGGCGAGACGATCAAGATCGCGGCGTCGAAAAAACTGTCCTTCACACCCGCCAAGGCGGTGAAGGACGCGCTCAACACGGCGCCCAAGAAGAAAGCGGCAAAGAAGTAGCCTGTCAGGTCCGCGCTCTCGGCCCGCGCTGGTGGGGACCAACTGGTACGTATGCGCCAGCGGCTGTGTGTCCCGACATTCCCCGCCTCGGGACCGCCACCAGTCGGCAGTCTGATCTCTGGCGTCGCGAAGGGAGACGGATCCGAGAGCGAGACCTGAAAGCGTGGCCGGCCTGGCGCTCTAGCTTTCAGGAGACGCGGCGCCTCTGATCGGGAGGCGCCGCGTTTCCGATCAGTCGCCGTTGCGCTTGCTCGGCCGCGACCAGATGAGGGTGTAGCCGCCGCCTTCCTCGTCATCGAACAGATTGGCGTAGATGGGCGCGGTGAAGGACGGATCGTCCAGCTTGACCGAGAGATACGGCCGCCCCTCGTTGGAGGTCTTGGACCACGCCGCGCCGATCTCGGCTCGCCCCACATAGACCCGGTGGCTGGGCGCGTTGTCGTTCGCGCGATTGTCCTCGGGGACGATGCGGACGCCTTTCGCCTGGAGGCTCAGGGTGACGACTTCACCCTGGAATTCGGAATTGACCTTCTTGAACGTACCGATGTTAGCCATGTCACTTCTCCTTTGAGAGTTCCGAGCCCGCGACCATCGCGGCCTCGATGGCGATCCCAGGGCCGAAGGCGATCGGCGACGCACCCGCTTGCGGGCCGAAGCCCAGCGGAGGATGGCGGCGGGCGGCTTTCTTGTTTCGCGCGGAATGCCGGCGCAGCCGGCAGGGGAAGAAAGTTGCCCGCCGCCATTGCGGCTCAGACGATCGAGGCGCAGCCGCCCTTCGGACAGATCAAGCCAGAGAGAGGCCGTATGGTCCGGGCGTCGAACGGAATCGCCAGGAGAAGGCGTGGCGTGCAAGGGCCGTTACGGCAAGAAGTCCAAAACCGGGGGCGAGGAGAAAGAAGCTCTAGCGCGCAAATGGGCCGGCTCGTCCCCGAGATTTCGCACGCCGATATATCCGCCTGTCACCGGGTCTATGTGGGGTGGGCCGGGAAGGAAAAGGTAATCAGACCTTCCACGGGAGCCGGCTCTACCGTGCGGTCGAGCATCCTCCGGTCGAACGCGCCCATTCGACCGGTCTACGATGAAGGGGATAAGGGTTACCGCCCCCTGGCCGCGGCCGACACAGGCAACGGCGTCGGATAATGCGCAGTTCCTCCAGCACGGAGCGGCGCTGCCGGCAGTGCCAGCCGCGCCCAGGCCGAGCTGCCGATCGTCAGGGCTCCAAAGATCGCGAACATGTCCTGCCAGAGGACTGTGGACAGACCGAGCTGTGCCAGTCCCAAGGCCATATGATAACCGGCGATCGCAGCGGGAACTGCATAGAGCAGCCCGATCGCGGTGCGACCGAGCGGTGCACGGACCGATGCAAATGCAATCTGCCCGAGCACGAGCGCCAAGCCGCCGGCGAGCGCGCCGAGGATGAATCCGCCGGCAACGCCGGCGCCGCTATGAATGGCCGCAATTCCTGCGGTCAGCCCGATGGCGACAGGAAGCGCATAGACGGCGAGGGAAAAGATCAGCCAGCAGACGACGCCGAGACCGACAATGCTGAGAAGGATACCGAGTATAGCCATAGTGGAATCTCCGTTTTCAAGGATTGAACGGGTCCGCCTCCACCATCCACCACGGCGTAGGCGCAGTATAAGTGCGATTGATGAAATGCGACAGTGGAAAATCCCTTGAGCTTTCCACTGTCGCTAGTGGCATCGCCCCCTCACGTGAAGGGGTCGAATTCGCAGACGATGGCCGAGAGTTCACCGTCATATTCGGACGTGGGCATGACACCGAACTCGCCGTTGCCGGCCTGGAAGACGACGATGCAGACCATCAGGGTGTTGGCGAGGTTCCAGCCGCGGGCGTGAGCGGTTTTGAGGGCTTGAGACATGTTCCGGCTCCTGGTTCGAGGCGGGGACCATCCCCGCGCGACAGGCGCCCGAAGTGTTCGGAACAGGGCCGCGATCACCGCGCAGCCGCAGGCGAAGCGGCCGTACGCTCGCGTAACGGACCCTTTACGGGTTGATGGCGTCAGGCCCTGGGCCGGACCAAGGATCAGCGCCAATGGAAGCGGGTTGGACACCGCCGTTTCGGGAGACGGCGGCACAAGCACGGCAAATAGTCAGGGCAGCCGATGCATCCCTTGCCGGCCTAAGGTCGTTCGACAGCGCAATGCCGAATGCGTTCGACCGCCAACCGAGACAGACCGAAACTGGTCAGTGAACTGTCCCGCTCACCGGGTGGAGCGTCGCACGGTGGCGGACAATCCGGTCGTGCAGGAGCTTCCTGGCTTGCGCCGGCTCGATCGTGCCGAAGCGCGAGGTCACGGCGAGATCCAGGGCGAACTGGGCCGCGATCGCTGCCTCGGGACAGCCAGACTCTTCGATCAGCGTCATCGCCTTATGGAAATCGGTGATGTTCAATTTCATGATGCCACCTATTGCCGTCGAGGAAAGGCTACGGTGACTCGCACTCATTTCCGCGTCAACGAAGTCGCATCGGCATATTCAGCACTGGCGGTTGCGGCGCTTACGCGCCGCTCGCCGGCCGCCAGACCGGAATGCCGAACTTCTTGGCCTTGTCGGCCAAATTCTCCTGGATGCCCGATCCAGGGAAGACGATGACGCCGATCGGCATGATCTCGAGCATCGCGTCGTTGCGCTTGAACGGAGCAGCCTTGGCGTGCCGTGTCCAATCGGGCTTGAACGGGATGTGCGGGACCTTGCGATTGTCGGCCCAGCAGGCGGCGATGCGTTCGGCGCCGGTCGGCGATCCGCCATGGAGCAGGACCATGTCGGGATGCTTGGCATGAACTTTATCGAGCATGGCCCAGATCGCGTGATGGTCGTTGCAATCGGGTCCACCACTGAAGGCGACCTTCGGCCCTTGGGGCAGCATCAACTCTGTGTCGGCCCGCCGTTTGGCTGCCAAGAAATCGCGGCTGTCGATCATCGCGGAAGTGAGCGTGCGATGATTGACCATCGACCCGGCGCGTGGCCGCCAGGCCGAGCCAGTGAGGAGTTCGAACCGTTCGGCGGCTTGGTCGCGGAAGAGTTCCATGCTGTCGCGACGCTCAATGAGTGAGATGCCCTCGGCGGTCAGGCGCTCGAGTTCGACCGACCGGACCTCGGAGCCGTTCTGCTCCTTCTGACTCTTGAGCTGCGCCTGCTCGTTGCCGTCCAGCTCGCGTTCGATCCTGCTTACGGCGCGATGGAAGACATTGACCGTCGACCACAGCAGATCCTCGAGATCGGGTTCGAGGCGGGTATCGTTCAAGGTCGAGGCCAAGGCGTCGAAGATGTCGGCGACTGCGCTGGCGACCGCTTCGCCTGCGGGAAGTGGCCTCGGGTCGGGCTCGTCGTGGAAGGGACGATAGCCGTAGAGCTGAAGCTCGGAAAGGACGTGGTCGGTCTGGGATGACGTGTGAGGCGGTTCGAATTCAGTGTCGTCATGGTCGGTCATGGTGGTGAGGCCTTTCGCCGGATCGGCCGCGCCCATCGCGGCCTTCGTGGCGGTCACCAGACGGCGGGCGGACCGGACCGGCACCGCGCAGCGGCCGGAGCGCAAGCGGAGGGCGGCGCAGCGCGGCTATTTTGTTTCGCGCTGCAAAGGCGCCGCAGGCGCCGGCGGAAAATAGCCGCGCTCCGCCGTTGCCGGGCCGGGCCGGCTGCCGTCCGATCGCCCTCTAGAAGGCCAGGGGCGCGACTCTGTCCGGCCGGTGCCTCGCCTGACCAGACATGGCGATGTTCGAACCCCTCATTGCATCCCGTGCCGTCATGCTGCCGGCAAAAAGCGGCCGAGATCGTCCGATGCGAGCTGCAGGCACAGGTTCGCCCGAAGCGCATCGAGCCCAAGCTTGCGCAGATCCTCATTGAAGTCACCCAGGACTGGCGTGAGGGTGATCGCCTCGATGCCGAGCGCTTCGGCGCGGGTGGTCAGCGTTGCCGCCGCGGCGTCTCCGGCAGGATCGTTGTCGCGGGCGATATAGAGCCGACGCAGCGTCTCCGGAAAAACCATAGCGGCAAGGTGATTGGCCGAGAGCACCGCAGCCGTCGGGAGCGTCGGCAGAAGACAGCGCGGCGACAGCATGGTTTCGATCCCCTCGCCGGCGGCGAGAACATCGGACGTCATGCCGAACCAGACGGCATTGCCGAGAAGGTCCCCCATCGCTCGTCGCGGCGTTTCGATCGGCGCCTTGCCGAGATGCACCGGGTCGAACCCGTCAGTATTGAGCCAAGTCCTATGAGCGCCGGTCAGATGTCTGTCGAGGTCGCATACCGCGGCAATCATGGCTGGCCGGGTTTCGGTGGGCGCATGCTCATGGGCACGGTGATAGCAGCGCGGATGGAAACGCAGCGCATCGGTTTCGTGCAAAGCGGTGATACCGCGATTCCGCAAATACGTTTCTACGAGCGTGCCCTCGATCGGCTGTGCCATGGCGAAGAGCCGCCGCGACGCCTCGGGCGAGCCGCCCGGAACCCCAGTCCGAATTGACGGCGGCGGCTCGGGGCGCGGCATGCTGAGGAATCGCCGCGCCTCGCTGGCTACCTCGCGGAAGTCGAGCAAGCCTCGGCTTTCACGGATAACATCGAGCAGGTCGCCATGTTCGGCCGAGGCGGCGTCGGTCCAATGACCTGCGGCGCCAGGACCCGAGTCCGGTCCGGTTAGCCGGACGAACATCGACCGGCCGGGCGTGTTGCGCACGTCACCCACCGTCCAATAGCGGCCCTGGCGCCTGCCATTGGAGAGGTAATGCCGGCACACCGCCTCGGCGTTTTGCGCGAGGCGGCGGGCCAACTCGGCAGCGTCGAACTGCATTACGCAGCCTCCCGCTCGCCGATACGCTCGACCGGATGGTGATCGAGTACTCGCGCCAGCACGTCGATGCCGGCGGCATCGGTCGGCACGAACATGCGCAGTTTCCAGGAAATAATCTCCGAGCACAGCCCGTAAGCCCTGACCCGTTCGCGCATCATATC
>CAZNNJ010000270.1:0-7208 GCA_964574305.1 uncultured Rhodospirillales bacterium
GCCTGGTTAAGGGCGGCAACCCGGCCCGCTTCGCTGGTGACGTCCAGCGGGACGAAGCAAGCTGCCTCCGGCCGCAGCGCGTTCAGCGCCGCCACGGTCTCAGCCGCCTCCTCGGCCCTCCGGTCGGCGATGGCGACCCGCGCGCCCTCGCCCACCATCAGGCGGGCGCTGGCGGCGCCGATGCCGCGCGCGCCGCCCGTGATGAAGGCCGTCTTGCCCTCCAGCAGCATTCCGCTCACCGGGTGATGATGCGGGTGCCTTCGACGAAGGCGTTCCGCTGCTTGCTGCCCTCGCCCATGATGTTGAGCTGGTAGGTATAGCCCTGCTCCATCCGGTAGTTGGTGTGCATCTCGAACACATCGAGATGATTGAGGGCAGCCTTGGCGAACTTCACCGCCGCCGCCGGTTTCTTGGCGATCATCTGCGCCAGTTCGCGCGCCTTGGGCATCAGCTCGTCCGGCTCGACCAGATAGGCGACCGAGCCCCAGGCATGCAGCTCGGCGGCGGTCGCCGGCTTGCAGGTCAGCGACATCTCGCGCAGCTTCATCGGCGACACCAGCTTGGCAAGGTGCGAGGCGCAGCCCAGCGCGCCGTTATCGACCTCCGGCAGGCCGAAGCGGGCCTTGGTCGAGGCGACGATCATGTCGCACGAGCCGACCAGGCCGACGCCCAGCCCCATGCAGAAATCATTGACCGCGGCGATGACCGGGATCGGGGTCTCATAGATGGCGTGAAAGGCGTGGTAGCAGGCCTCGCCTGAGCTGGTCATCAGCTTCCACTCGTCGCCAGCCGCCTTGTTGGCCTGCATCTCCTTGATGTCGATGCCGGCATTGAAGCCCTTGCCTTCGGCGGTCAGGATCACTGCGCGCAGGTCCTGGTTGTCAGACAGCTCCTTGAAGATGTCATGGATCTTCCAGGTATCGCCCACCGTGATCGCGTTCACCGGCGGGTTGTTCATCACCACCTCGGCGACGTTGTCGGTAATCGTGCAGGTAACGGTCATGTCAGGTCCTTCCGGGTGGGGTGTGCTTCAGGGGTGAGAGGTAATAACGGGCGACGTCCGCCTCGATATAATAGGTGACGCGACTGGGCCATTTGCGGCGCGGGAATGGGCCGCCGATATATTTCTGCGACAGCATGTCGATGCCTGCGAGGTCGCTGTCGTCCCGCGCCTCGACCACGCGGCCACGGATCAGCAGCTGCTCGTAGGGATTGTCGAAATCGGTGATCGACAATGCCACGCGCGGGTCGCGGTCGATATTCTTGCCCTTGATCGACCTATGGTCGGTGCAGATGAAGACGCGGTCGCCGTCACGCCCGACCCAGACCGGTTCTGTCTTGGGCATGCCGTCTTCCATCAGCGTGGTCAGGTGGGCGAAGTTGGGCGCGTCGACCAGGCGGCGGGCGTCTCCCGAAAGCGGTTTGGTCATGAGTTGAACCCCGTGTTAAGCGCAATCCTTTCCATACTCGTCATGCCCGGACTTGATCCGGGCATCCACGCGGCAACGCGTGCACAGAAGCCTGAGGTCCGCGCTGGCCTAACCACGTGGATGGCCGGGTCAAGCCCGGCCATGACGGTAAAGGGAAAAGCAAACGGTAGCAGCACCATCCCGATCCTCACGCTCTGCGGCAGGAGACCGACAGGGCTTCGCCGGTCATGTAGCTGGAATAGTCGGAGGCCAGGAAGACGACGGTATTGCCGATCTCCCACGGCTCGGCCGAACGGCCGAAGGCCTCGTTGGTGCGGATCAGGTTCTGGAGATGCGCGGGGTCGGAGACCTTCTCCAGATAAGGATGCAGCGCCAGGCTGGGGACCACGGCGTTGATGCGGATATTGTCGGGCGCGGCTTCGATCGCGGCGCAGCGGGTCAACGCCAGGATGCCGGCCTTCGAGGCGGCATAGGCGGTCTGCCCGGCCTCGGCCCGCCAGGCGCAGATCGAGGACATGTTGACGATCACGCCACCGCCCTGCCGCGCCATCACCGGCAGGGCAGCGCGCATGGAGCGGAAGGTGCCGGTGAGGTTGGTGTCGATGATCCGCAGCCACTGCTCGTCCGTCGTGTCGACGAGGTCGTAGGTGCCGCCCAGCCCGGCATTGTTCACCAGCACGTCGAGCCGGCCCATCTCAGCCACCGCAGCCTCGATCAGCGCCGCGATCTCAGCGTTCGACGTGACGTTGCAGAGCTGGCGATACACCTTGCGGCCGATCTTCTGCTCCAGCCGGTCGGCATAGTCGCCGAGCCGTTTCTCATGGATGTCGGAGAGCATGACCGTCGCCCCCTCCTCCGCACAGCGCGTGGCGGTGGCATAGCCGATGCCGGTGCCGGCCGAGGCGGTGACCAGCACGGTCTTGCCTTTGAGGATATCGCGGCCCTCGGGGTATGGCGGCGGTGCGGTCATGCGAGCAGCCCCCCGTCGACGATGATCGTCTGCCCGGTCATGAAGGACGAGGCCTGCGACGACAGGAACCGCGCGGCGCGGGCGATCTCGACCGGCTCGGCCATCCGCTTCATGAGGTTGGCCTTGGAAATCTCCTCCACGAACTGGGCCCGCCGCTCGGCGTCCTTGGGCAGGATCATGTCGGTCGCGACCGTACCCGGCGTCAGCGCGTTGACCCGGATGCCGTCCGCCGCCCATTCCTTGGCCAGGGTGCGGGTGAAGTTGATCATGGCCGCCTTGGCAGCACAGTAGGCTCCGATGCCCGGCATCGGCACATGGGCGCCAGCTGCCGTAATGGTGACGATGGCGGCGGCCGGGCTCTGGGCCAGCAGCGGCCGCAGGCCCTGGCAGAGGAAGATCGCCGCCTTCACGTTGACCTGGAACAGCAGGTCGAACTCATCCTCGGTCAGCTTGACGATATTGTGCGGCTTCAGGATCGCGGCGTTGTTGATCAGCACGTCCAGCCGGCCGATCTCGCGCGTAATCCGATCGACCAGCCCGGCGCTGGCCCCCGGCATGGATGCGTCATAGCTCAAGCCGACAGCGTCGTGCCCGATCTGGGCGGCAACGGCCTCGGCCTGTGCGGCCTCGCGCCCGGTGACGATGACCCTGGCCCCGGCCTCGGCGAAGTCCTGGGCGATGGCGGCGCCGATGCCGCGCGTGCCGCCGGTCACCAGGCAGACCCGCCCATCCAGCCGGAATGCATCGTCAGCGCCCATCGCCCCTGCCCTGCTTATGTCGATGTTTGTTGTTTAACCGAGATAGTTGTCATATACAACCATCATGGCCAGTCCATTTTCGTTCGACGATTACGACAACGTCATCGGCTTTGTCGTCAGCCAGGCCGGCTACCGGCTGAGCCAGGCGCTGCTGCGCGCGATCGAAAGCCTGGGCAGCGACCTCAGGCCCCGCGAGTTCGCTGTGCTGAACCGGCTGCATGAGCGGGGCGAGTTGACCCAGATCCAGCTCGCTGAACTGACCTACAAGGACAAGCCCGCCATCACCCGCATGCTGGACCGGCTGATCGAACGCGGCCTCGTCCGCAAGGTGATCTCCTCCGCCGACCGCCGTGCCATGGTCGTCTCGCTGACGCCGGCGGGCGAGGCGATGCGCAACGCCATCGCGCCGCTGATCGTCGGCTTTCTGGAACAGGCCTGCGAGGGCATCTCTCCCGAGGACTTGGCCGTGACCGTTGCCACGTTGAGACGGATTACTGAGCGGGTTTAGCGCGATACGGGAACATTCACCCCCGCCCGATAAACGGCATCTTCGTCGCCATCACCGTCATGAACTGCACATTGGCCGACAGCGGCAGGCCAGCCATATAGAGCACCGCGTCGGCGACGACGCCGACATCCATGGTCGGTTCGGCGGCGATTGCGCCGGTGGCCTGGGGCGTGCCGGTGGACATGGCCGCCGCCATCTCGGTCACGGCGTTGCCGATATCGATCTGGCCGCAGGCGATGTCGTACTTGCGGCCGTCGAGCGCGGTCGAGCGGGTCATGCCGGTGACGGCGTGCTTGGACGCGGTATAGGCGATCGAGTTGGGCCGGGGCACATGGGCCGAGATCGAGCCGTTGTTGATGATCCGCCCGCCGCGCGGGGTCTGGTCCTTCATGATGCGGAACGCGGCCCGGGTGCAGAGGAACGTGCCGGTGACGTTGATCGCCAGCACCTTGCTCCAATGTTCGAACTCCAGATCCTCCAGCAGGCCCGGTGGCAGACCGGTGCCGGCATTGTTGAACAGCAGGTCCAGCCGGCCGAAGAACGCCTTGGTCTCGGCGAACAGCGCCTCGACCGAGACCGGGTCCGACACGTCGGTCGGCACCACCAGGGTCGCGCCCGGCCCCTCGGCCGCCGTCGCGGTTTTTTCCAGCTGGTCGCGCCGGCGCCCGGCCAGCACGACGGAATAACCGGCCCCGACCAGGGCCAGCGATACGGCGCGGCCGATTCCGCTGCCGGCACCGGTGACAATGGCGATCTTCGTGTCCATCCGCTCCCCCTTGGTTGCGGCCTACAGTATCCGCCATTGCTCCCCGGGGCGAGCATGGGTTATCAGTCAATCATATAAATGAAAGACAACAGGGGCTGCCGTGAAATTTTCCATCATCTATGAGGCGCAAACCGTCTTGACCGATCCGGAGACCGAGTTCCGGATGTTTCATGACATCGTCGATCAGTGCCTGCTGGCCGAAAAGGTCGGCTTCGATGTCGTCTGGGCGGTCGAACATACGGCCTTGCCCCAATATGCCCATATGAGCGCGCCGGAGACGTTCCTGGCCTATCTCGCCGGCAAGACCGAGCGGCTGGAGATCGGGCACGGCGTGGTCTGCCTGCCGCCGGCGATGAACCATCCGGTCAAGGTGGCGGAGCGCGTCGCCACCTTGGACATCCTCTCCAAGGGCCGGCTGCATTTCGGCATGGGCAAGGGCGGCACCCAGCAGGAGGCCGGGACCTTCGGCTATCGGCTGGAGGACCTGCCGCCGATGATCGAGGAATCCATGTATCTGATCCCCAAGATCATGACGCAGGACTTCATCGAGCATACCGGCAAGTACGTGCAGATCCCGCGCCGGCCGATCTATCCCAAGCCGTATCAGAAGCCGCACCCCTATCTCTACATGGCGACGACCAAGCCCGACACTTTGGCTGTGGCCGGCTCGCGCGGCATCGGCGCGCTGGTGCTGGGCTTCGGCGGCCCGCCCGACGTGGCGCAGAAAAACCAGATCTATCGCGAGGCCTGGCGCAACCGGAAGCCAGAGAACCAGGTCGGCTATCGTCCGATCGAGCATCTGGCGGCTTTGTGCCCGGCCGTTGTGCTCGACGACCGCGACCGCGCCCGGCGGATCGGGCTCAGGGGCCAGCGCTTCTTCGTCGAGTCGCTCGCCCACTGGTACAATAACGGCCCACCACCCTGCATCGACGATCTCGACGCCTCGGAGCACGAGGCGGCGCTGGAGAAGATGTCGACCGCGCGCCTGTCGGCGGAGACCATCACCACCGGCAACACCTATGTGTCGAGCTCGGTGGCGGAGGATGCCTACGGCGATGTCGACAACTGCATCCGCTATGTCCAGCGGCTGATCGAGGCTGGGGCAGACGAGATCCTGTTCCTATTCCAGATGGGAACGGTCCCGAACGATGTCGTGATGGAGACGATCCGCAATATCGGCGAGCGCGTCATCCCCCATTTCCGGCGCTGACACCCTAGGGCGGCGCCGTGGCGGGGCTGTATCTTCAGCCCGACGCGCGCCAGCGCGATGGCATAGCTGTCGAGCCTGGCCGACCGGATCGCCTCGTCCTCGAACAGCTTCCAGAGGCCCGGCATCGCGCGGAAAGCGATCGCTGCGGCCGCGGCTGCAATATAGGGCTTGGTGAAGTCCGGCGTCAGGCCGGGCTTGATCAGCCGCGCGCATTCGATCGCCACCGACAGGATGACAGCGACGAAGGCTGACAGGCCCGCACCGCGCGACCAGAAACCGCGCCGAAGCCAGATCATCGCGCCGACCGGGGCGAACATGACGACAGTCGCCACGACGCTGCGCGCCGCCTCGGCCTTGGTGGCCATATAGAGGCTCCACAGCGGCAGAAGCCGGTCCGGCTCCAGGCCGCGCAGCGCCTCGTCGATACCCTGCCACCGGTCGGGACGGCGAAATTGCGATGCGACGGGGTGAGCGGAGCCGGCGCTTGCGGCAGGTACGAACGGCGCGGCACTGTCGGACTTGGCTCCCCTGGCAGCCAATGGCGAAACGGGCCGGCTCCCAGTAACGAATATGCGTAGCTGCGGCGTTACATCCAGGTTACTACGCTCCGGGGCCGGCGCATTCGGCGGTGCCGTCTGGCGAAAGCGGAAACAGACTCGCCGGCCATGCTGAAAGTCCCAAAATTAGGTTATGAAATCGCATAAGTGATGTTGAAAACATCATCAGTAAGGTACAATATATGATCTGCAAGTTGGAGCAGCCATGATCACGGCCGCGCAGATGCGCGCCGCGCGCGCATTGCTCGGGATCGACCAGCGGCAGTTGGCCGAGCTGTCGGGCGTCTCGTTGCCGACCATTCAGCGGATGGAGGCCAGTGAGGGGAATGTGCGCGGCGTCATCGATTCGCTGACCAAGATCGTCGATGCGTTCGACGCGGCCGGCGTCGAGCTTATCGGCGAGAACGCGACGAGCGTTGGGCACGGGCGCGGCGTACGGTTCAAACGCGGCAAGGATTCCGGCTGAAACCTATCCGAGACGCAGACCGCCTGGCCGGCACGCCACCGATCCGCTCACCGGACGAACGGGCGGATCGCGATGGTTGTTCAGGCTGAATCACCCGGCTTTGTCGAACTCTTCACACCCAAGCTGGTCACCATTCTGCGGGAGCATTACGGCCTTCGCGAACTGAAGGCCGACATGGTGGCCGGCCTGACCGTGGCAATCGTGGCGCTGCCGCTCTCCATGGCGATCGCCATCGCATCGGGCGTGACGCCGGACCGGGGCCTGTTCACCGCCATCGTCGGCGGCTTCATCGTCTCGACGCTGGGCGGCAGCCGATTCCAGATCGGCGGACCGGCGGGCGCCTTCATCGTGCTGGTCGCCGCGACCGTGGCCCAGCACGGGGTCGACGGGCTTCTCCTCGCCACGATGCTGTCCGGCCTCATCCTGCTGGCGGCTGGCCTGCTGCGGCCTGGCATCCTCGTCCAATACCTCCCCTATCCCGGCACCGTCGGCCTCCCTTTGGCCCTCCCCGTCACACTGTTCCCCAGCCAGATCCACGATCCC
>CAZNNJ010000271.1:0-7192 GCA_964574305.1 uncultured Rhodospirillales bacterium
CGGCGGCGATGGAGCGGGTGGGCGCGGTCCCCTTCGGTACAGGGCTCGTTCATGTGCCGGCGCACGATGGGCTCATAGGCCTTTAGGAACCCCTCGCCGACAGCGCGGGTGAAGGCGAAATCGGCTTCCCAGTCGCCGGTCGCCAGATAGTCGTAGAAGATGCCGCCGACGCCGCGCGTCTCACCCCGGTGGGGCAGGTAGAAATACTCGTCACACCATTTTTTGAAGCGCGGATAGTAGCCGGCGTCGTGGGCGTCGCAGGCGGCCTTCAGCGCGCCGTGGAACTGGGCGGTGTCCTCATCGTTTGCGACCATCGGCGTCAGGTCGGCGCCGCCGCCGAACCAGCTTTTCGACGTCGCGATCAGCCGCGTGTTCATATGCGTGGTCGGCACCTTGGGCGAGCGCGGATGGGCGACCAGGCTGATGCCGGTGGCGAAGAATTCGCCGGTCTCGGCCGCGCCGGGGATCTGCTTGCGGAAATCCTGGCTGAAGGTGCCGTAGGTGGTGGAGATATTGACGCCCACCTTCTCGAACACCCGCCCCTTCATCACCGACATCACCCCGCCGCCACCTTCGTGCCCGTCGTCGGCGGTGCGCTTCCATTCCTTGCGCTCGAACCGCCCGGGTTCGAGGTCGCTGTGGGTGCCGGTCAGCGCGTCCTCGATCGCCTCGAACGCGGCGCAGATACGGTCGCGCAGGGACTGGAACCAGACGCGGGCGCGCTCGCGCTCCTCAGGCGTCGCGAAGTGCGTGGCAGAAACCCTGTCGCCAGGGGCTTGCATATTCATGGCAGTTGTCCGGTCTGGCGGAGCGCCTCGGCGACGCCGATGGCGGCGGCCTGGGCGACGTTGATCGAGCGTATTCCCGGGCGCATCGGAATGCGAATGCGGGCATCCACGCCTTGATGTACCTCAAGCGGCACGCCGGCGCTCTCGCGTCCGACGATGATCCGGTCGTCTGGCCGGAAGGCGAAATCGGCGTGGCTGACATCGCCCGCGGTGGTCAGCAGAACCAGCCGTCCGCCGGGCATTTTTCGAAACGATTCCCAGGATGTATGGCGCACCAGATCCAGCATCGGGAGGTAGTCCATGCCCGCCCGCTTGAGGCGCTGATCGTCGAGCGGGAAACCACAAGGCTCGACAAGATCGAGAGATATGCCCATACAGGCGGAAAGACGCATCATGGCGCCGGCATTTTGCGGAATATCGGGTTGGAACAGGACGAGGCGGATCACTGCGGAAACCGGTCGGCGGAGCGGTCGCGACACTATGTCGTCAGCCCCCGCTTTGCAAGGCGAGGGGCGGCATGTATATCGGTCCCTTCGTCGGGTCCACGCTCGCGCCTCGGTCTGTCAGCTAGCCTTGGTTCAGCCTCTGCCGACGGCGCATTCGGAGTTTCGGGAGAATATTGATGGTCGATGCCACGCACCACGGCGAAGGCGACGGGCAGACGCGTCGCGAATTCCTTTATCTGGCAGCGGGCGCGATCGGCGCGGTGGGCGCCGCCGGCGTGGCCTGGGAGCTGATCGACAGCATGAACCCGGCCGCCGACACGCTGGCCCTGTCGTCGATCGATGTGAATATCGCGACGATCGCCGAGGGCATGGGCGTCGTCTATAAGTGGCAGGGCAAGCCGGTCTTCATCCGCCACCGCACTGCCGAGGAAATCTCCGCGGCCGAGAACGTGAAGCTTGACGACCTGATGGATCCCTGGACCACCGGCAGCGACGGGAGCCGTCTGGGGCCGGCGGCAGACAAGGACCGGGTGAAGAAGTCGCCCTGGCTGATCCTGGTCGGCATCTGCACCCATCTGGGCTGCATCCCGCTGGGCAACAAGCCGACCGATCTGCGCGGCGACTGGGGCGGGTATCTGTGCCCCTGCCACGGGTCGCAGTACGATACGTCCGGCCGCGTCCGCCACGGACCCGCTCCGGCAAACCTGCCGATTCCGCCGTATAACTTTACAAGCGACACCGTCGTCCGCATCGGCTGACGGAAAGAAGGACCGCTCGCATGGCCCATACAAAAACCCCATCCACGTTCCAGAATCCCCTGATCCGCTGGGTCGACGACCGGCTGCCGGTCTTCACCATGCTGTCGAAGGAATACGGTGTCTTCCCGACGCCGCGGAACTTCAACTATCTGTGGAATTTCGGCGCGCTGGCGCTGGTGATGCTGGTGATCATGATCCTCACCGGCGTTTTCCTGGCGATGCAGTACGCGCCGAACACCGACCTGGCCTTCGCCTCGGTGGACCGCATCACCCGCGACGTCAACGGCGGCTGGCTGCTGCGCACGCTGCACTCCAACGGCTCGTCGATGTTCTTCCTGGTCGTCTATGTCCACATCTTCCGGGGCATGTACTACGGTTCGTACAAGCGTCCGCGTGAACTGCTGTGGCTGTTCGGCGCGACGATCTACTTCCTGATGATGGCGACCGCGTTCCTCGGCTATACCCTGCCTTGGGGCCAGATGAGCTTCTGGGGCGCCACCGTCATCACCAACTTCTTCACCGCCATCCCGGTCGTCGGCAAGGCGATCACGACTTGGCTGTGGGGCGGCTTCTCCGTCGACAATCCGACCTTGAACCGCTTCTTCGCCCTGCATTACCTGCTGCCGTTCATCATCGCGGCGGTGGTCTTCCTGCATGTCTGGGCGCTGCATGTGACCGGGTCGAACAACCCGCTGGGCATCGAGCCCAAGAGCGACAAGGACACGCTGCCCTTCCATCCCTACTACACGATGAAGGATGGGTTCGGGATCACGGTGTTCCTCATCATCTATGCGGCGATCGTGTTCTATGCCCCGGACTATCTGGGCGACCCCGACAACTACGTTCAGGGCAACCCGCTGGTGACGCCGAGCTCGATCGAGCCGGAATGGTACTTCCTGCCGTTCTACGCGATCCTGCGCTCGGTCCCGAACAAGCTGCTCGGCGTGCTGCTGATGGGTGGTGCGGTCCTGATGATCTTCCTGATGCCCTGGCTCGACACGTCCAAGGTGAAGAGCGCCAAGTTCCGCCCCTGGTACCAGTGGTGCTTCTGGTTCTTCGTCCTCGACGCGTTCGTCCTGGGCGATGTCGGCGCGCACCATCCGGAAGGCATCTGGATCCTGCTGGGCCGTGTCGCGACGACCTATTATTTCGGTTTCTTCCTTATCCTGCTGCCGTTCCTGGGCTGGTTCGAAAAGACCCTGCCGCTGCCGGCCAGCATCAGCGAATCGGTTCTGGGCGGCGGCAAGCTAGCCCGCGCCGACATCGCCGCAAAGCCCATGGAGAAGGCATAAATGTCAGCTTTTCGTGCCTTTCTGATCGGCGGCGCGCTGGCGCTCGCCTCGGTCGCCGCATCGGCCCCGGTGGCGTCGGCGCAGGAGATCGAGAAGCCGGAAGCGCAGAGCTGGAGCTTCTACGGCGTACTCGGCACCTATGACCGCGCCGCTCTCCAGCGCGGCTTCCAGGTCTATCGCGAGGTCTGCGCGGCCTGCCATTCGATGAACCTGCTCGCCTATCACGACCTGGAGGGCATCGGCTACACGCTGCCCGAGATCAAGGCGATCGCCGCTTCCGTTTCGGTGCCGGACGATCCCGACGATACCGGTGAGGTCAAGGACCGTCCGGGCCGCCCGTCGGACCGTTTCAAGGCGCCGTTCGCCAATGAGAAGGCCGCCCAGGCCGCCAATAACGGTGCCCTGCCCAAGGACCTGTCGCTGATCGTGCGCGGCCGCCCCTTCGGCCCCGACTACATCTATGCCCTGATGACCGGCTTCGGCATGCCGCCGGCCGACATGAAGATGGCCAAGGGCATGAACTACAATAAAGCCTTCCCCGGCCATCAGATCGCCATGCCGCCGCCGCTCAGCGACGACCGCGTCACCTATGCCGACGGCACCAAGGCGACGCTCAACCAAGAGGCGCACGACGTCGCGACCTTCCTCTCCTGGGCCTCGGACCCGCATCTGGAAGACCGGCACCGGTTGGGCGCCCGGGTGATGATCTTCCTGCTGGCCTTCAGCGGGGTCATGTACGGCGTAAAACGCAAGGTCTGGTCGAACGTCCATCACTGACGGACTTTCGAATTCCTAACCTGGATTTCGAGGCGGCGCCGGACACCATCCGGCGCCGCCTTTCCGTTTGTCCGCAAATCGAATCAATCTGTTGTATTTTCGTCACGGTACCCAATCGTTCCGCACGGTACCGCGGAATAGTTCGATAAATGAATTGACCCCAACAGGGCATAAACAATAGGTTTTCCAACGCCGTCACCGCGGTTGCTTCGGCTGCTGCACGGAAAGCGGGAACAGCAGGCGCCGCGGGCGTCGAGGGCAAAGCCGATCTCGAACGGCTGCTAAAGGGAGGGAATTGGGATGACTTCACGTTTTGTCGCGGCTTTGTGCGCCACGTCAGCGCTCTGTGCGTTTGCCGCGTTCGACGGCGCCAAGGCCCAGCAGGGCGCCCAGCCATCGGCCTCGACCGGGCAGCAGCTGGAAGAAATCGTCGTCACCGCGCGTAAGACCGAGGAAAAGCTGCAGGTCGCGCCAGTGTCGGTCACCGCGCTGAGCTCCGCCAAGCTAGAGGCGCAGGGCGTCATAGCGCCGATCCAGCTGAACGGCCTGGCGCCGAACCTCAACTTCTCCCAGGGGTCAGGCTACGGCACGTCGTGCAACGTCACGATGCGCGGCGTCAACCAGGCCGACAACGTGCTGACCAACGACGCGCCCGTCGCGCTCTATCTCGACGGCGTCTATATGGGCCGGCAGATGGCCTGCAACTTCGACCTCGTCGACCTGGAGCGGGTGGAAATCCTGCGCGGCCCGCAGGGCACGCTGTTCGGCCGCAACACGACAGGCGGCGCGATCAACTTCATCACCAAGTCGCCTACCGACGACTTCTCGATCGAGCAGAAGGTCGAGTACGGCAGCTATAACGACTTCCATACCCGGACCACGGTTAATACCGGCCTCATCGCCGATACCGGCCTCAAGGCTTTGTTCTCCTATTCGCATCACCAGAATGACGGCTATGTGCGCGCCCTCTCACAGCCTAGTGATAACGGCTTCGGCTCGCTGGCCTCCGATGCCTTCTACTTCGACCTCCATGGTGATTTCCTCGACAACAGTCTGAGCTTCGATTACCGGATCGACTACACGCACATGCATGACATGCCGTTGGCCGATTCGTTGACCTACATGTCGCCGGCCGACCGCGCTTATTTCGGGGCGTCGCCGAATTATGGCGGCGCGGCGCTGCAGTTTAACAAAGGGATCAACGATCCGAATCTCGGCTACAATGCCGGCCCGCCGAACCTTGATGAAATCTACGGCCATTCGCTGACGGTCAATTGGGACATCGCTGACGAGTTCCGCCTGAAGTCGATCAGTGCCTATCGCTCGTTTGCCGATGACTCGCATAGTGACCAGACCGGGCAGGGCTTGCTGAAGGGGCCGGTATTCGACCTAGCCAGCTTCCTCAAGGGAGGACCCCCGATCGACGTCCAGCAGATCAACGGTTTCGTGACGCTGTGCCCGGGCGATACGCCGGTCTTCGCTAGCAACAGCTGCGACCACCAGCGCCAGTATCAGCTGTCGCAGGAAGTCCAGGCGACCGGCACGATCGGCGAATTCAAATATGTCGGCGGCCTGTTCTTCTTCGATGAGAAGGTGCACGAGCAGGATCCGGAAGCGCTCACAGTCGTGCTGCCGACCGCCGCTCTCGGGTTTCCGGTGATCGTTCCCGGCCTTCCGTCCGCGATCCTTCCCGCTGTTGCGGGCTCAAACCCGGCAGGGCGGAATTCGCTGGTCGGCTTCCAGGCCTATCCTGTTACGAACTACTATTCGGAATCGAAGTCGTTCGCGGCGTACGGGCAAGCTTCATACCGGCCTGATTTCCTCGACGACAAGTTCGAGTTTACCGCCGGCCTGCGTTACACATACGATCAGAAGACCATCCAGCTGAAGGATTTCAATGCGGACAATCCCAGCGTTCTTACCGATCATCCTGTAGATTCGACCCATCCGAAGGGTGGCCCGTTCTTCGGCGCCAAGAACTTCCACAATCTGAGCTATCTCCTGTCAGGCAGCTATCAGCTGACCGACGACATCTTCCTCTATGCGAAGATTTCCAGCGCCTATAAGTCGGGCGGCTTCAGCGCGCGTACGCCGGGAGATGTTTACAATCCCGAACAAGACACGTCGTATGAGGGCGGTATCAAGACGGAGTGGCTGGATCACCATCTGAGGATCAATGCCGACTTCTTCTATGCCGAATACGACGACGCGCAGATCAACGTGTTCACCGAAGACCCGAAGACCCATGCCGCGGCGTCCGTGACGACGAATGCCGGCTCGCTGAACTACACGGGCGGCGAACTCGAGTTCAGCTACATTCCGGAAGAGCATTGGCTGATCGACGGTTCGTTCGGCTACACCGATCCTCAGTTCAATCAGTTCATCACCCTGGACCAAGCGACCGGCAAGAACGTCAACTTGGCCAGTGAGGCGATCGACAATTACACGTCGAAAATGACCTACGCGATCGGCCTACAGTATAATTTCGATCCGTTCAGCTTCGGCGACCTGACGGTGCGGATGGATTACAACTTCGCCAGCCCGAAGACATTCCATCCGCTGACTTCGATCTCGCCGCTGAATGAGATCATCAAGTCGCAGAACTACCATAATCTGGCCTTCTATGCCCTGCTGAAGAACATCGAGACGGACTACGGCACGTGGCAGGCGAAGTTCTTCGGCCAGAACCTGCTGGACGAGCAGCAGCGCTATGCCGGTATCGATTTCGAGATCTCGAAGATCTCGTCCTTCGGCAACAACTCCTATAATCCGCCGCAGACCTTCGGTTTCGAGCTGACCTACAAGTTCGAGCCGAAGCACGCGGAGGCCCCGCCGGCGGCGCCGTATACGGCGCCCGCCCCGCAGGCGGTGGCTCCGGCGCCGAAGAGCTATCTGGTGTTCTTCGACTTCAACAAGTCGGACCTCACCAGCCAGGCGACCCAGATCGTCGACCAGGCGGCATCGAATGCCGGCCCGGCCAAGGTGACGCGCCTCACCGTCACCGGCCACACCGATACGGTGGGCTCGGACGCCTACAATATGCGCCTGTCGCGCCGCCGTGCGGAGTCGGTGGCATCCCGGCTCGAGAAGGACGGCATCGCGTCGTCGGAGATCGAGATCGTCGCCAAGGG